>CAZKJO010000032.1:29085-30248 GCA_964553105.1 uncultured Weeksellaceae bacterium
GAGAATGCACATATTCAAGTGAAGACTTATGAGGGAGATAGTATTTCAAATTTCATTCGATTTATAGATAAATTTATTATTGAAGATTCTGAGGATGATTCAGAATTTAAGATTAGAGGAGATGTTAAGATTGTCAACTCCAAGCTTTCGATTATTAATTACAATTTAGATCCTAAAAAACAGGTGTGGCTTGATGCCGAAAACTTTAACACCCTAATTTCGGATGTTAATGTTATCGGTTCTGCTTATAGCGCCAATATCGAACAGTTTTCTATGGATGCCAAAAAGAATGGAGAAGATTTTCGGGTTGAAAACTTGAGCTCTATTTTTAGAATGGATGATCGTGGAATTTACTTAGATAATTTAGACTTCAAAACACAATCTTCTCAATTAGACGGATACATACATTTAAAGTATGATTCTATAGAACAGTTTGATGATTTTGGTAATAAAGTATTTTGGGAAATTCAGTTAGAGGATGAAAGCAAATTAGGTTATAAAGATTTACGTTATTTTATGCCTGACTGGACCAAGGATGAGGTAATTGATTTATCAGGAAATTTGCGCGGACCTTTAAATGATTTAAATGCTCAAAATCTGACACTTTCTAATGGTATAACTAAAATTAAAACCACCAACATTTCGGTTGGAGAGTTAATGAATGGGAGTTATGCAATTAATACAAATTATTTAGAGGCGAATACTTCTTATGCAGACTTAAAGAGAATTTTGCCAGATGATTTAGCTAAAAGCCTCACAGATTTCTTGGGTAGATTTGGTGTGGTTAATTATAAAGGAGCGCTACAAATTGATGAGAAGGATTTATACGCTAATGGAAATTTAACTTCAGCTCTAGGAAATGCTAAGTTGAAACTAAATATGTACGATTATGCAGGAAATCAACCGAGTTATAATGGTAATGTGAATACTGCCGGATTTGATTTAAAGAAATTAACAGATACCGAAGAATTAGGTAAAGTAGCTGGAGATTTACGTTTTGATGGAAATGGATTCGATTTAGAAAGCTTAAGAATCAATGCTAAAGGAAAATTAAATTATTTAGATATTGCTGGAGATCGCTACCAAAACATTTCAGTGGATGGGATTTTAAACCACGAAAAATTCGATGGTATTTTAGCGATTAATGACCCTAATGCTAAATT
>CAZKJO010000033.1:0-8017 GCA_964553105.1 uncultured Weeksellaceae bacterium
GAAATATTCTTCTAAAATTAATATTCAATTAATAGCTGAAACTTTACTCAAATCTGGAATATCTACTATTGTGATTTCTCCTGGCTCCAGAAATGGTGGTCTAACTATGCAGTTTGTGAATGATGATAGATTTACATGTTATAGCATAATAGACGAAAGAAGTGCAGGTTTTGTAGCCTTGGGTATGGCACAGAAATTAAATGAGCCTGTAGTAGTTTGTTGTACTTCGGGATCGGCTGCAGTAAATTATTATCCTGCAATTACTGAAGCTTTTTATCAGAACGTTCCAATTGTTGTTCTTACAGCAGATAGACCAGTCAATTATGTAGATTTATTCGATGGACAAACTATTCGTCAAGAGAATGTGTTTGAAAAGCATGTTTATGCTAGTATTCAGTTAGAAGAAGAGGAGGATGATGCTACGATTACCGATAATTTCTTGAAAATTAAGGATTGCATGAAAGCGGTGTGGCAAAAGAAAGGACCCGTACATATAAATATGCCATTTTCTGAGCCATTGTATGAATCCATCGACGAAAAGCTAATCGACTTTGATAAACTAAGCTTAGGCAAGGCTGAATACCCGGCAGTAGATTGGAGTACCTTGTTATCTGAAGCTTCGGATACAAAGAAAATATTGATTCTGGTGGGTGGACAAAGTAAGGATAATGCACTTCAGTTTCATTTAGATAAATTATCTGAATATAAAAATGTAATAATCCTGACCGAAACTACCTCTAATTTAAATATATCCAAAGGAATTTCACAAATCGATTCGGTACTGAAGAATATCTCCAGTTCAAATTATACTGAATTTAAGCCAGACTTGTTGATTACTTTAGGTCAAAATGTGATTTCTAAAAAAATCAAGAATTTTTTGAGAGAGAATAAACCGAAGTATCATTGGCATGTAAACTTATATTGGCAACCTGATACTTATTTTTCGTTAACTCAAAAGATCTATTTAGAGGCTAATGATTTTGTATCTGAGTTTTGTATGAAGATAGAACCGCAGGATTCTAATTATAGAGATTTGTGGTTATTAACAAATAGAATTAATTCGGAGTATCAGAATAGCTTCATGGAGTCAGTAGCTTGGAGTGATTTATTTGTATTTAAAACCACCATAGAGAATTTTCCAAAGGATTCGAACATACATTATAGCAATTCAGCGGTGATTAGGTATTCTCAGTTATTTAAACATGATTCATCAAATTCTATATATTGTAATCGTGGTACGAGTGGTATTGATGGATCAACATCCACAGCGGTGGGGCATGCAATAAAAGCTCAAGAACAAACAATATTGGTTACGGGCGATATCAGTTTCTTTTACGATAGCAATGCTTTATGGAACAATTATATTCCAGATAATTTCAGAATTGTATTAGTGAATAATGGAGGTGGAAATATTTTTAAAATTATTCCCGGTCCGAGTTCAACAAATGCTTTGGAGAAATTCTTTGAGACCAAGCACCAGTTAACAGCAGAGCATTTGGCAAAAATGTTTAATTTTGAATATAAGAAGGTGGCGAATAAGTATGATTTAAAGAATTATTGGAAAGAATTTTATTCCAATTCTGTTAGACCTAAGATTTTAGAAATAGATACCAAGATGGCACCAAATGCTGAAATATTAAAAGCATTTATGTCGATGTAGTATATTAATCTGCTTAATAAAAAATAAAAAACTCCAAAATCATTGATTTTGGAGTTTTTGTTTTAGAATAAATGTCTATCATATAGATTTATCGTGCGATATTAATAGCTCGTGTTTCTCTAATTACGGTCACTTTAACTTGACCAGGATAAGTCATTTCATTTTGAATTTTATCTGTGATTAAGAAAGATAATTCATTGGCACGTGTATCATCCACTTTTTCACTTTCCACCATTACACGTAATTCTCTACCTGCTTGAATAGCGTAAGCTTTTTGAACCCCGTCGAAGCCTAAAGCCGTACTCTCAAGGTCTTTTAATCTTTGGATATATGATTCAATTACTTGTCGTCTTGCGCCCGGTCTAGCACCGCTAATAGCATCGGCTACTTGAATAATAGGTGATAGAAGTGAGGTCATTTCTATTTCGTCGTGGTGAGCACCAATAGCATTCACAACTTCTGGATGTTCACCATATCTTTCTGCCCATTGCATTCCAAGAATAGCATGTGGAAGTTCAGATTCTTGTTCTGGAACCTTTCCGATATCGTGTAATAAACCAGCTCTTTTAGCTAACTTGGCATTTAAACCTAGTTCTGCAGCTAAAGTTCCGGCAATATGTGCTACTTCCCTAGAGTGTTGTAATAAATTTTGTCCGTAAGAAGAACGATACTTCATTCGGCCAATTACTTTCACTAGTTCAGGGTTTAGACCATGAATACCTAAATCTATAATAGTTTTCTTACCAATTTTAATGATTTCATCGTCGATTTGTTTAGCTGTTTTGGCTACAACTTCTTCGATACGCCCTGGGTGGATTCTACCATCAGTAACTAATTTATGTAGTGATAATCTAGCAATTTCTCGTCTAACTGGATCAAAACAAGAAAGGACAATAGCCTCTGGCGTATCATCCACGATTACTTCAACACCTGTAGCTGCTTCAATGGCGCGAATGTTACGACCTTCCCTACCAATAATTCTTCCTTTAACATCGTCATTCTCTAAATTAAATACCGAAACTGAGTTCTCAACTGCTTGTTCGGTACCAATTCTTTGAATGGATTGAATAACGATCTTTCTAGCCTCATCTTGAGCATTCATTTGAGCTTCGTCCATTATTTCTTGGATGTGACTCTGTGCTTTGGTTTTAGCTTCATCAATTAAGGATTCCATTAATTCCTTTCTAGCTTCTACAGCTGAATAACCAGAGATTTTTTCTAAAAGATCTACCTGTCTTTTATGGTTGTTGTTAACTTCTTCAATCTTACGATCCAGTACTTCTCGTCTTTCCTCAAAGTTTTGAATTTCGATGTCCAAAGCTTTTCTTTTCCTTTTAAGCTCGCTTAAACCATCATTTAATTTATGTTCTTTTTCTTTACTACGTTTGTCGCGTTCTTCGGTTTTTCTTTCCTTTTGTGAAATGCTTTCTTCGTGCTGAGATTTTAGCTCTAAAAACTTCTCTTTGGCTTGGAGAATTTTTTCTTTCTTAATTCTTTCACCTTCCGATTCAGCATTTTTAAGCAAATTTTCAGATTTGAGCTTATTTTTAATAGCTATTTGCTCTATTTCATCGGCTTTTTTCTTTGCCTCTTCTAATAAGATCTCATTTTGGTTACTAATGTTCTTTTTAGTAAAAATATACGCGATCAACGCTCCAACTATTAAGCCCCCAATAAGGGCAAATATCAATTCCATATATATGTATTTATAATAAAAAATCCCACATCAGTTCATTTGATTTGAGTAAACTCCTGGTGACAGGATTTGAGCTATCTTGACATTCAGAGATCCGTTGCTTTACTACCATAGAGGTGACGGCTTGTCTTCCAATCAATATTCACTCGGCATAGAAATGCTTGTTGAGTTTACCAAATAGTGTTAGAACCAATGTGGGAAATGTGTTGTTTAATGAACTTCTTAAATTAAATTAAAACTGCTGTTGCAATTCGTCGATTATTTTGCGCAATCGCTTTTGTGTCTTTTCTTCTCCATCTACTTCATTTTTCTCTAAACCTATAGTTTTTGAAACATACTGTAATGAACACATAGCAAGTGCATCTTGCTTATCTCTAATGTCATATTTCTGTTCAAAATCCTTGATCAATTCGTTGATTTGTTTTCCAGCTTTTCTGATAATCTCTTCCTCTTCCGCTTTAACGGACATAGGGTATTGTCTACCAGCTATCGTAATTTTTAACTTAACTTTATCGGCCATACAAATCTAAATCGATTTCTTTTTTACTTCTGCGATGCACAAATCAACTTCCTTTATCAGACTGTTTAATTTGTGTTTCATGAGTCGTCTATGCTCTGAGTTACCAGATAAACCACTCACTATTCTCATTTCTTTATTTTTATTTTCTAAAATCTTAATTTCTTTTAATGATTGATCTAATTGCTTTTGCAACTCATTACGTTCATCCTTCAGGTCTTCTAAAATTGCTTCAGCCTTCTTTTTATCTATAAGTAGCTTGCGAATTGCATTTTCTAACTCCGTAATTAAATCATCTGTAGAAATCATTTAGTATTCTAATTCTAACTATATACAAATGTACTTCAAAATTTAACAATCAGCAAACATATGTTATAGGTATAAACACTTTTATTATTAAAAAAAATGCTTTTATTTTAATGATTATAAAAAATTCATTTAAGCTTTAAGACGTTGTAAATAAGTTAGTTATATATTCTGATAAAATTTTTTTCAATAAAATAAGTCTAAAGGTTTTTTCACTTAAAAAATACTCCTTATATTTGCCGTCCAATAAAAGAGATGTAAAATTATGTTGATTATTCCAGTAAAAGATGGCGAAGCTATCGATAGAGCGTTAAAAAGATACAAGCGTAAATATGACAGAACAAGAGTAGTTCGTCAATTACGTGCAAGACAGCAATACACTAAGCCGTCTGTTATCAAACGTCAGCAATTAGCAAAAGCTAGATACAAGCAGCAAATGCAAAGCAAGGAAGAGGCATAAGATATTTTATATCTTAATTATTAGAAATCGTTTATTAAATTTCACTAAATTTGATAAACGATTTTTGTATATATATGTCTATATCTAAATTTATTGATTATCTAAGTTTAGAGTTGCAATATTCTCCACATACGGTATTAGCTTACCAAAAGGATGTAAGAGATTTTGGCGCTTTTATTAGTCCGATTGATTTAGAGGATGCCAATAAAATAGACATTAGAGCTTATTTAGCTTATTTAGTTGGACAGAATTTAGAAGAAAGAAGTATCAATAGAAAGCTAAGCTCCATAAAAACATATTATAAATTTCTCCTCAATATAGAGCAAATTTCGCGCTTACCTACCGAAGGTATTAAATCACTTAAGTTTAATAAAAAAGTTCAAATTCCTTATTCGTCTAATGAAATATATAGCTTATTGAATGGAGATTTATTTACAAATGATTTTGAAGGTAAGCGTGATAAGCTGATCTTAGAATTGCTTTATCACACTGGAATGAGAAGATCTGAGTTAATATCTCTTAAGATTTCAAGTATTTCTTTTGATAAAAAGGAGATTAAAGTATTAGGTAAGGGTAATAAGGAAAGGATAATTCCAGTGAATGATAAGTTGCTTTATGAGGTCAAAGTTTATTTGGAAAAAGCTGAAGAAGAGAAGGTTGAATTAAGAGGAAATCTATTAGTTACGAATAAAGGTAAAAGATTGTATCCTGAACTTGTATATAGTATTACAAAATCATATCTTAGTCATGTGACAGAAAAAAACAAAAAAAGCCCACATATGATCCGACATAGTTTTGCTACGCAATTATTACATAATGGGGCAGACTTGAACGCGGTGAAGGAAATTTTAGGACATTCTAGTTTGGCATCAACACAAGAGTATACACATAACGATATACAACAATTAAAGAAAGTGTTTAATCAGGCTCATCCACGTGAGTCTAAATAAATTTACGTATGAAAATAAATATGCAAGCAATCGGCTTTTCAGCCGGAGAGTCATTAGAGAAGTATTTAACTGAGAAATTAGAGAAATTAGATCATTTTTATGACCAAATTATCGCAGCTAATGTATTTCTAAAAGAAGAAAATGGAAGTGAAAAGGATAATAAAATCGTAGAGATTTTATTAGAGGTACCTGGGGATGACATTGTAGTTGTTAAGAAAGGTGAGTCATATTATGAAGCAACTGACCTTGCTTCGGATACTTTAAAGAGATTGATTATCAAGAAGAAAGAAAAAATGTCAAAAAAATAATGCAAAAAAGTCTAAAAAATATTTGCATTGAATATAAAAGTTGTTACATTTGCAGTCCGTTTAACAAAAAGCGGACTGTTCTTTAACATAGTCTATGATAAATAAGCCTCCATAGCTCAGTTGGCCAGAGCACGTGATTTGTAATCTCGGGGTCGTCGGTTCGAATCCGTCTGGAGGCTCAATTTAAAATAGAAAAAGTATAATTTAATTTGGGCAGATACTCAAGTGGCCAACGAGGGCAGACTGTAAATCTGCTGTCTTTCGACTTCGGAGGTTCGAATCCTTCTCTGCCCACAATTACTACTCAAAAATGTTTAGTGATTTTATTTGCTAATATTTTTGAGAGCTGCGGGAGTAGCTCAATTGGTAGAGTTTCAGCCTTCCAAGCTGACTGTTGCGGGTTCGAATCCCGTCTCCCGCTCAAATTTTGGCCGACGTAGCTCAGGGGTAGAGCGTTTCCTTGGTAAGGAAGAGGTCGTGGGTTCAATTCCCATCGTTGGCTCAGAGTGGAAAGTGCAGTGTATGTAATACATCGCACTTGTGGTGTTTTTTAAACATCCATACTGAAACGATTATATTAACACAAATAGAATTTTAATAATTTACTAAAATGGCAAAGGAAACTTTCAAAAGAGACAAGCCGCATTTAAATATTGGTACTATCGGTCACGTTGACCACGGTAAGACTACCTTGACTGCGGCCATTTCAAAAGTATTAGCAGACAAAGGTTATTCAGAGGCGAGAGCTTTTGATCAAATTGATAATGCTCCAGAAGAAAAAGAAAGAGGTATTACAATTAATACTTCACACATCGAGTATCAAACAGAGAATCGTCACTACGCACACGTTGACTGTCCTGGTCACGCGGATTATGTTAAAAACATGGTTACTGGTGCTGCGCAAATGGATGGTGCTATTTTGGTGGTTGCGGCTACGGATGGTCCTATGCCTCAAACTCGTGAGCACATCTTATTATGTCGTCAGGTAAACGTTCCTAGAATCTGCGTATTCTTGAACAAATGTGATATGGTAGATGATGAAGAGTTATTAGAACTTGTTGATATGGAAGTTCGTGACTTATTATCTTCTTACGAATATGATGGTGATAATACTCCAGTTATTCAAGGTTCTGCATTAGGTGCATTGAACGGTGAAGAGCAGTGGGTAGAAAGCGTTATGAATTTAATGGACGCTGTTGATGAGTGGATTGAATTACCAGTTCGTGATCAAGAAAAAGATTTCTTAATGCCAGTAGAGGATGTATTCTCAATTACAGGTCGTGGTACAGTAGCAACTGGACGTATCGAGTCAGGTATTATTAATACTGGAGATCCTGTTGATATCGTAGGTATGGGAGACGAAAAATTGACTTCTACTATCACAGGGGTTGAGATGTTCCGTAAGATCTTAGATAGAGGTGAAGCTGGTGATAACGTTGGTTTATTGTTAAGAGGTATTGAGAAAGATGATATCCGTAGAGGTATGGTTATCGCTAAGAAAGACTCTGTTAAGCCACACAGCAAATTCAAGGCAGAGGTGTATATCTTGACAAAAGAAGAAGGTGGACGTCACACTCCATTCAAAAACAACTACCGTCCTCAGTTCTATGTAAGAACAACTGACGTTACTGGAGAAATCCAATTAGCTGATGGAGTAGAGATGGTAATGCCAGGAGATAACATTTCTATTACAGTTGAGTTAATTCAACCAATTGCATTGAACGAAGGATTACGTTTCGCTATCCGTGAAGGTGGTCGTACAGTAGGTGCTGGTCAGGTGACTCAGATTATTGAATAATAATATAATATAATAGATACAAGGTGTTTCCATGTCAATAAAACTTTGGGAGCACCTTGTATACTTACGGGCGTAGCTCAGCTGGTAGAGCAGTGGTCTCCAAAACCAAAGGTCGAGGGTTCGATCCCTTCCGCCCGTGCACAAGTAAGAATATACTATGATAGATTTTGTAAAAGGTGCTTATTACGAGTTTACACAAAATGTAACATGGCCGAAATGGAATGTATTGCAATCTTCTACTGTTGTAGTTGCAGTTGCTACATTGATTTTGGCTTTGTTTCTTTATGGCGTAGACACCTTATTCAGTGAGGCGATTAACGGC
>CAZKJO010000033.1:8117-27995 GCA_964553105.1 uncultured Weeksellaceae bacterium
GTTGGTGAAGTTCCACACATAATTAAAGGAATTAACGGAGTTATTAGTTTCTTAAGTTCTACTAAGGGAGGTGATCCAGTTCCTATGCGTAAATCTGAAGTGAACCGAATGTTAGGTAGAATGGATGAATTGTCTGAAGAAGAACAATTGGTTAACATTCCTTTCGTTGTTGGTGAAACGGTTAAAGTAATAGACGGTCCTTTCAATGGATTCAATGGAACTATTGAGAAAATTAACGAAGAGAAGAGAAAATTAGAAGTAATGGTGTCTATCTTTGGTAGAAAATCACCATTAGAATTAAATTATATGCAAGTAGAAAAGATTTAATTTTCTATTACTAATAAAATATGAAAGAACCTTTATAGGTTCTTTTTTTTTGGCTGATACTTTTAATTAACAAAGGGTTGGATTAAATTCGCTTAAATTAATTTTCTAACCATGAACAAAATCTACACCTTAGGCCTTGGAGCCTTGCTTTTTATCAGTCAGTTAGCCTTTACACAAAGTGAAACATTGTTTCAATAAGAAATGTTACCTAATAGTACTGCTATGGCTGTTTCATTTACTGAGGCAAGAACGGTACTTTAGCAGATGACTTTACGGTAAACGAATCGGCTTAAGTAGCTACCATTACTTTAAATGTAGCTCAAGTATTTCAAAATCTTCCATGTATTCTTCAATCTGTTGATGTTTTTATTCTATAGACAGATAATCTTAGAGTAGCACCTTCAGAATAGAACGCCAAATATGCCTCTTTGCAGAGTATGGATAATATCGATTTAGTAAATAATGGAATTGATCAGGACTTCATTATAGATTTATCAGATGCGAATCTAATCTTAGTACCAGGGAATAAATATTGGATAGTTTTTAGTACTTATATCGATGCATCTTATCCATCAAATATTACAGATTGGCACAACTATCCTGGAGTTAATTTACCAGGAACAAGTTTAGCGCAGGTTTATACTAATAATGCTTGTATGAAAATGGATACAGGTATGACTTTCTTGGTACAAGGAACCACAAGTTTAAGTAGCACTGAAATTTTCAATCAAAAAAAAATGTCTTAGCAACTACTTTGGTAAAGGATCAATTAATTGCCAATTTAGACAACTTTGAATCCATACAAGTTTATGATTTATCCGGTAAAATGCTTTTAAATTCTCATCAAGTTTCTACACCAGTGACATTTTTAGCTGCAGGAACTTATGTAGATATCTTAATTCACAAATACGGAGAAACCCATAAGACTTTATTCATAAAAAAGTAAATTTAGATTTTCTTGGAATTGTATTTTAAAGATTTCTGCTAATTTATTTTAAATATTTTATAGTCTTAGTATATTTAGTTAGATTAATCTTTGCAGAACCAAATAATATTCATAGTTTTGCAGTCCAAAATGTGGAATTGTGACGTGAGACCATAATTTCACAAGATTATTTATAAATGCTTCCACATTCGTAAATTTCTTAATTTTATTAGAAACATTGTAAAATGGCAAAAAAAGTACAGAAGATTGTAAAACTGCAGGTACGTGGTGGCCAGGCAAATCCTTCACCGCCGGTAGGTCCGGCATTAGGTGCAGCTGGTGTAAACATCATGGAGTTCTGTAAACAATTTAATGGACGTACACAAGAGAAACAAGGTAAGGTATTGCCTGTTGTAATTACAGTATATGAGGATAAATCCTTTGATTTTGTAATTAAGACTCCTCCTGCGGCGGTTCAATTATTAGAGGCGGCTAAATTAAAAACAGCATCTGGTGAACCTAACCGTGTTAAAGTAGGAGCTGTTTCTTGGGACTTAGTACGTGCAATTGCAGAAGACAAAATGCAAGATTTAAATTGTTTCACAGTAGATTCTGCGATGAAAATGGTAGCTGGTACAGCTCGTTCTATGGGTATAACTGTAAAAGGGGGTGCTAAACCAGAATAAAAAGATAAATTATGGCAAAATTAACTAAGAAGCAAAAAGAGGTTGCAGCCAAATTTGATAAAACGAAATTATATACTTTAGAGGAAGCATCTGCTTTAATTAAAGATATCGATTCATCAAAGTTTGACGCAACAGTAGATATTGCAGTTCGTTTAGGAGTTGATCCAAAGAAAGCCAATCAAATGGTTCGTGGTGTAGTTTCACTTCCTCACGGAACAGGTAAAGATATTAAGGTTTTGGCATTGGTTACTCCAGATAAAGAGCAGGAAGCTAAAGATGCAGGTGCAGACTTTGTAGGTTTAGATGAGTATTTGGATAAAATCAAAGGTGGCTGGACAGACGTTGACGTTATTGTTACAATGCCTGCAGTTATGGGTAAATTAGGTCCATTGGGTCGTATTTTAGGTCCAAGAGGTTTAATGCCTAACCCTAAAGCTGGTACGGTTACTATGGAAGTTGGAAAAGCGGTTTCTGATGTGAAGGCTGGTAAAATCGATTTTAGAGTTGACAAAACTGGGATTGTACACGCAATCGTAGGAAAGGTTTCATTTGACGCTGAAAAGATCAAAGACAATGCAAAGGAGTTAATTTCTACTTTGAATAAAATGAAGCCAACTGCAGCTAAAGGAGTTTATATGAAGAGTATTTACCTTTCAAGCAGCATGAGTCCATCGGTTCAAGTTGATCCAAAAAGTGTTTAATCTTAAATAAATCCAGAATGAATAGAGCAGAAAAAGCACAAATGATTGAGGACTTACAAGAAGTCTTAAACAATACAGATACGGTTTATTTAACAGATATCGCCGGATTAGACGCGACAGAAACTACAAACCTAAGAAGGGCTTGCTTTAAGAGCGATGTTCAATTACGTGTTGTTAAAAACACTTTATTGAAAAAAGCAATGGAGCGTGTAGAAGGTAAGGAGTATGACGAAATGTTCGATAGCTTAAAAGGAAACACAGCTTTAATGATTGCAGAAAAAGCAAACGCTCCTGCAAAAGTTATCGAGAACTTCAGAAAGAAGTCTCAAAAGCCAATTTTAAAAGCGGCATGGATTGATACTGCGGTATATGTAGGTGATGAGAGATTGACAGAATTAGCTGCCCTTAAATCTAAGGAGGAGTTGGTTGGAGATATCATCGGATTACTACAATCACCTATCAAAACTGTTGTGTCTCAATTGCAGACAAGTGGTCAAACGATCGCCGGATTGGTTAAAACGCTTAGTGAGCGTCCAGAATAAAACACACTCAAATATTTATAAGTTACAATTTTAAAAACACACAAAAATGGCAGAATTAAAAGAATTAGCAGAACAATTAGTTAACTTAACAGTAAAAGACGTTAACGAATTAGCAACTATCCTAAAAGAGGAGTACGGAATTGAACCAGCAGCAGCAGCGGTAGCAGTTGCAGGACCAGCAGCAGGTGGTGATGCTGCAGCAGAGGAGCAGTCTGAGTTTGACGTAATCTTAAAAGCAGCAGGTGCTTCTAAATTAGCAGTTGTTAAATTAGTTAAAGAATTAACTGGTAAAGGATTAAAAGAAGCTAAAGAATTAGTAGATAGCGCTCCAGCTCCAATCAAGGAAGGAATCGCAAAAGACGAAGCGGAAGCTTTAGTTAAGCAGCTAGAAGAAGCTGGTGCAGAAGTAGAGCTTAAGTAATTTAGCTTTATAAAAACTTAAGGTTTAGACCTTCACATACGTGTGATAGGTCTAAGCCTATTTTAGGTTTTAGACACTTACCGATTTTAAACATCGGATATTATAACAATACATCGACATTTAGTCGACGAATTCATTTAACTCCATTCTAACCAATATGCAAAAGAAATTGGCTACAAATAATTCACAAAGAGTAAACTTTTCCACGGCGAAAGACGTGGCTGGATTTCCAGATTTCTTGGATATTCAATTGAAATCATTCGAAGATTTTTTCCAATTAGAAACTAGACCAGATCAACGAAAAAATGAAGGTCTATATAGAACATTTGCAGAGAACTTTCCTATCACTGATACACGAAATCAATTCGTATTAGAATTTTTAGATTATTTTGTGGATTCTCCACGATATTCAATCGAAGAGTGTATAGAGAGAGGTTTAACTTATAGTGTTCCCTTAAAAGCAAGACTTAAACTTTACTGTACCGATCCAGAACACGAAGACTTCGAAACTGTAGTTCAGGATGTTTATCTTGGTACAATCCCTTATATGACTCCTAGTGGATCTTTCGTGATCAATGGCGCAGAGCGTGTTATTGTTTCACAATTACATAGGTCTCCTGGTGTATTCTTCGCTCAATCATACCATGCTAATGGAACCAAATTATATTCTTCTAGAATTATTCCTTTCAAAGGATCATGGATAGAATTTGCTACAGATATCAATAGCGTAATGTATGCTTATATCGATAGAAAGAAAAAGTTACCTTTAACTACTCTATTACGTGCTATCGGGTACGAAAGAGATAAAGATATTCTTGAAATCTTCGATCTTGCAGAAGAAGTTAAAACCACCAAAGCTAATCTTAAAAAAGCTTTAGGTAGAACTTTAGCAGCGAGAGTATTAAATACATGGCATGAGGATTTTGTTGATGAGGATACAGGTGAAGTAGTTTCTATTGAAAGAAACGAAATCGTATTGGATCGTGAAACTATTTTAGAAAAAGAACATATCGAGGAGATTGTTGATTCTGGAGTTAAAACGATTTTATTACATAAGGAAGATGGTCAATCTCAGGATTATGCTATCATTTTAAACACATTACAAAAAGACCCAACCAATACCGAGAAAGAAGCGGTAGAATATATATATAGACAATTACGTAATGCTGAGCCACCAGATGAGGAAACAGCGCGTGGTATTATAGATAAGTTATTTTTCTCAGATACTCGTTATAGTCTTGGTGAAGTAGGTCGTTATAGATTAAATAAAAAATTAGGCTTAGATATTTCTGATGCAATTCAGGTGTTAACTAAAGATGATATCATCTCTATTGTTAAGTACTTAATTGAGTTAGTAAACTCAAAAGCAGAGGTGGATGATATCGATCACTTGTCTAACCGTCGTGTTAGAACCGTTGGTGAGCAGATGTCTAACCAGTTTGGTGTTGGACTAAACAGAATGGCAAGAACCATTCGTGAGCGAATGAACGTAAGAGACAATGAGGTGTTTACACCTATTGACTTGATTAATGCTAAGACATTGTCTTCAGTTATTAATTCATTCTTTGGAACCAACCAATTATCTCAATTTATGGATCAAACCAATCCATTATCTGAGGTAACACACAAAAGAAGATTATCTGCTTTAGGGCCAGGTGGTTTATCAAGAGAACGTGCCGGATTCGAGGTTCGTGACGTTCACTATACTCATTATGGTCGTCTTTGTCCGATTGAAACTCCAGAGGGACCCAACATTGGTTTGATTTCCTCACTTTGTGTTTACTCAAAAGTAAACCCAATGGGATTCTTGACTACTCCTTATCGTAAAGTAGTAGACGGTCAAGTTCAATTTGGTAAAGAACCAATTCACTTAACAGCTGAAGAGGAAGAAGAAAGAGTAATTGCTCAGGCGAATGCGAAGCTAGAAGACGATGGTAGATTTTCTACGGATCGTGTAACTGCACGTGAGGATGGTGACTTCCCAGTGGTTGAGCCACATGAAGTTGACTTAATGGACGTTGCTCCAAACCAGATTGCTTCTATTTCTGCTTCTTTAATTCCTTTCTTAGAGCATGATGATGCGAACCGTGCATTGATGGGATCAAATATGATGCGTCAGGCGGTACCATTATTAAAACCTGAATCTCCAATTGTGGGAACTGGACTAGAAGGTGCAGTTGCTAGAGATTCAAGAATTTTGATTAATGCTGAAGGAGAAGGAACGGTTAAGTATGTAGATGCGGAGAAAATCATTATTGATTATAAGAGATCAGAGGAGGAAGCTATCGTTTCATTTGAGAGCTCTGAGAAGACATACGATCTTATTAAGTTTAGAAAAACTAACCAAGGAACTTGTATTAACTTAAGACCAATTGTTAAGGTTGGAGATAAAGTAGAAAAAGGACAAGTACTTTGTGATGGTTACGCAACTGAAGATGGTGAATTAGCTTTAGGTAGAAACTTATTAGTTTCATTTATGCCATGGAAAGGATTCAACTTCGAGGATGCGATTGTACTTTCGGAAAAAGTAGTTAGAGAAGATTGGTTTACTTCTATCCACATTGACGAGTATTCTATGGATGTTCGTGATACCAAATTAGGTATGGAGGAGTTAACGAATGATATTCCTAATGTTTCGGAAGAAGCTACAAAAGACTTAGATGAAAACGGTATGATTAGAATTGGTGCGGACATTAATCCTGGTGATATCTTAATTGGTAAGATTACACCAAAAGGAGAATCTGATCCAACACCAGAAGAAAAATTATTACGTGCGATCTTTGGAGATAAAGCGGGGGATGTAAAAGATGCATCATTAAAAGCAAATCCTTCTTTACACGGAGTGGTTATCGATAAGAAATTATTTGCAAGAAGTATTAAAGATAAAACCAAACGTGCTAAGGATAAAGCGACCATTGAAAAATTGGAGAAAGAATTCCAAAAGAATTTCGATGATCACAGAAACGTTTTATTAGATAAGTTATATCAATTACTTAATGGTAAAACAGCACAAGGAGTTTATAATGATTTACAAGAAGAAGTAATTCCGAAAGGAGCAAAGTATACGCAAAGATTACTAAATTCTGTAGATGATTACCTAAACCTAACAGGTGGAGCTTGGACAGTAGATGAAAACTTGAACGAATTAGTGAAAGAATTACTTCATAACTACAAGATCAAGCACAATGATTTACAAGGTGTATTAAATCGTGAGCGTTATACAATTTCAGTAGGTGATGAGTTACCTGCAGGCATTGTTAAGCTTGCTAAGATTTATGTAGCTAAGAAACGTAAATTGAAAGTAGGTGATAAGATGGCGGGTCGTCACGGTAACAAAGGTATTGTTGCTAGAATCGTAAGAGACGAGGATATGCCATTCTTAGAAGACGGAACTCCAGTTGATATTGTATTAAATCCATTAGGGGTACCTTCGCGAATGAACATTGGACAGATTTATGAAACCGTATTAGGTTGGGTAGGTCGCAAAAAAGGTGTTAAATACGCAACGCCTGTATTCGATGGTGCTGAAGCAGAAGATATCAATAGATTAACAGAGGAAGCAGGTTTACCAATGTTCGGTACTACTTACTTATACGATGGTGGAACTGGTGAAAGATTTGACCAGAAAGCAACGGTTGGTGTTATCTATATGTTGAAACTAGGACACATGGTTGATGACAAGATGCATGCTCGTTCCATTGGACCATACTCATTAATTACACAGCAACCATTAGGTGGTAAAGCACAGTTTGGTGGTCAGAGATTTGGTGAGATGGAGGTTTGGGCATTAGAGGCTTATGGAGCGTCTAATATCTTGAGAGAGATTCTAACAGTTAAGTCAGATGACGTAATTGGTAGAGCAAAAACTTACGAAGCTATTGTAAAAGGAGAATCAATGCCAGAACCAGGAATTCCTGAATCATTCAATGTATTATTACATGAATTACAAGGTTTAGGATTAGATGTCGACTTATTAGATGGAGAAGATTAATTGGTCTCCGATAATTATTAATTAAATATTTGATTAGACTATGTCTATAAGCAAAAATACAAGTAGTAAATTCAGCAAAATCAGAATTGGTTTAGCTTCTCCAGAGTCTATTTTACAGGCTTCTCATGGTGAGGTTTTAAAGCCAGAAACCATTAACTATCGTACGCATAAGCCCGAGAGAGATGGTCTATTCTGTGAGCGTATTTTTGGTCCTGTAAAGGATTACGAATGTGCCTGTGGGAAATATAAAAGAATCCGATACAAAAGAATCGTTTGTGACCGTTGTGGTGTTGAAGTTACAGAAAAGAAAGTAAGAAGAGATAGAATAGGACATATCCATTTAGTCGTTCCAGTAGCGCATATTTGGTATTTCCGTTCATTGCCTAATAAATTGGGTTATATCCTTGGTATTCCATCTAAGAAATTAGACATGATTGTTTACTACGAGAGATACGTAGTTATTCAACCAGGTATTGCCAAAGGACCAGAAGGAGAAGAGTTGAATAAACTTGACTTCTTGACTGAAGAAGAGTATTTGGATATTTTGGAATCTATTCCAATCGAAAACCAATACTTAGATGATTCAGATCCAAACAAATTCATCGCCAAAATGGGTGCTGAATGTTTAGAGGAATTATTAAAGAGAATTGATTTAGATGAGTTGTCTTATGAATTAAGACACAAAGCAAACAACGAAACGTCTAAGCAAAGAAGAACAGAGGCTCTTAAACGTCTATCTGTTGTTGAGGCTTTACGTGATGCTAATGCAGATGGAAAAGTTAACCGTCCAGAGTGGATGATTATGAAAGTAGTTCCGGTTATTCCACCAGAATTACGTCCATTAGTTCCATTAGATGGTGGTAGATTTGCTACATCGGATTTAAATGATTTATACCGTCGTGTAATTATTCGTAACAATCGTTTGAAGAGATTGATGGAGATTAAAGCTCCTGAAGTTATCTTACGTAACGAAAAGCGTATGTTACAAGAAGCGGTTGATTCATTATTAGATAATACAAGAAAATCTTCAGCTGTTAAGGCTGATGGTAACCGTCCATTGAAATCACTTTCAGATTCTTTGAAAGGTAAGCAAGGTCGTTTCCGTCAGAACTTGTTAGGTAAACGTGTTGATTATTCTGCTCGTTCGGTAATTGTTGTAGGTCCAGACCTTAAATTACACGAATGTGGTTTACCAAAAGACATGGCTGCCGAAATTTACAAACCTTTTATTATTAGAAAATTAATAGAAAGAGGTATTGTAAAGACAGTTAAGTCGGCTAAGAAGATTATAGATAGAAGAGAGCCAGTTGTTTGGGATATCTTAGAAAACGTATTAAAAGGACACCCAGTTTTATTAAACCGTGCCCCTACATTACACAGACTTGGTATTCAAGCATTCCAACCTAAATTAATTGAAGGTAAAGCGATTCGTCTACACCCATTAGCATGTACGGCATTCAACGCCGATTTCGATGGTGACCAGATGGCGGTTCACTTACCATTAGGCCCAGAAGCAATATTAGAGGCTCAATTATTAATGTTAGGTTCTCAAAACATTTTAAACCCAGCTAACGGTTCGCCAATTGCTGTACCTTCTCAGGATATGGTTTTAGGTCTATATTATATGACCAAAGAGAGACGTTCAAGTGAGGGTAAAAAAGTGAAAGGAGAAGGCTTAACTTTCTACGATTCAGAAGAAGTTAAAATTGCTTATAACGAAAAGGTTGTTGACTTAAACGCGGCTATCCGAGTTAAAGCTCATGTTCGTGAAGGTGAAGAACTAGTTTTCAAATTAATTGAAACTACAGTAGGTAGAGTATTATTTAACGATATTGTACCAGAAGGAGTTGGATTTATCAACCAAGTTCTTACGAAGAAATCATTACGTAATGTTATTGGAAAAATTTTAAAAATTACCGATTTCCCTACCACAGCAGATTTCCTTGATAAGATGAAGGACATGGGATACGCAAATGCATTCCGTGGTGGTTTATCATTTAGTTTAGGTGATATTTTAATTCCAGAGGTTAAATCTGAAATGATTCAAAATGCTATTGAGCAGGTTGATACCATTAAGGGTAACTATAACATGGGATTAATTACCAACAACGAGCGTTATAACCAAGTAATTGACGTTTGGACCAACACCAACGCAAACCTTACAGATGTTGTAATGAAGCGTATGATTGAGGATCAAGACGGATTTAACTCTGTTTATATGATGCTTGATTCGGGTGCGAGGGGTTCTAAAGAGCAAATTCGTCAGTTGAGCGGTATGCGTGGATTAATGGCGAAACCTCAAAAAGCTGGTTCGTCTGGAGGTGAAATTATTGAAAACCCAATTATTGCAAACTTCCGCGAGGGACTTTCAATTTTGGAGTACTTTATTTCTACGCACGGTGCTCGTAAGGGATTAGCGGATACGGCCTTGAAAACGGCGGATGCTGGTTACTTAACAAGACGTTTGGTGGATGTGTCTCAAGACGTGATTATCAACGAAGATGATTGTGGTACATTGAGAGGTGTTGAAGCAGTTGCCTTAAAGAAAAATGAGGAAATTGTTGAGCCTTTAAGAGAAAGAATCTTAGGTCGTATGTCATTACATGATGTATATAATGACGAAACCGATGAGTTAATTATTGCTGCAGACGAAATGATTGATGAAGATATTGCGGATGCAATTGAAGCAGCAGGAATCGATATGGTTGAAGTGCGTTCACCATTAACTTGTGAGTCTAAATCTGGTATTTGTGCGAAGTGTTACGGTAGAAACCTAGCATCAAGCAAAATGGTTCAGATGGGTGAAACAGTTGGTGTGGTTGCGGCACAATCTATTGGAGAGCCTGGTACACAGTTAACCTTAAGAACTTTCCACGTGGGTGGTACAGCAGGTAACGTATCGGAGGTTTCATCGATTAAAGCTAAACAATCTGGTACTGTTGAATTCGAAGAATTGAAAACCGTTAAAGGTGAAAACGAGGCAGGAGAGAAAATAGATATTGTTGTTTCTCGTACAGCTGAACTTCGTTTGATCAATAAAGATGGAGCTATGGTAATGACGAACAATATTCCATATGGTTCGGTATTACATACAAAACAAGGAGCAAGCATTACCAAAGGTGATATGATTGCAAGTTGGGATCCATATAACGCTGTAATTATTGCTGAGCAAACAGGTACAGTAGAGTATGTAAATCTTAAACAAGGTGAAACATTCCAATTAGAGATTGATGAGCAAACAGGATTTACAGAAAAAGTAATTTCTGACTCTAGAAATAAAAAGCAGATTCCAGAATTAAGAATTTTGGATAAAGACGGTGAATTATTGGTAACTTATAACTTACCAGTAGGAGCTCACTTAATGGTAGATGACAAGGAGAAAATCAAATCTGGTAAGATTATGGTTAAGATTCCAAGAAAATCTGCTAAGTCTGGGGATATTACGGGTGGTTTACCACGTGTAACGGAGTTATTCGAGGCACGTAACCCGTCAAACCCTGCGGTTGTTTCTGAAATCGATGGTGTTGTATCTTTTGGTAAGATTAAGAGAGGTAACAGAGAGATTATTGTTGAGTCTAGAACAGGAGAAATCACTAAATACTTAGTGAAACTTTCAAACCAGATTCTAGTTCAAGAAAATGACTTTGTTCGTGCGGGAATGCCGTTATCAGATGGTGCAATTACACCAGAAGATATCTTAAGAATTAAAGGGCCTACTGCTGTTCAAGAATACTTAGTAAACGAAATTCAAGAGGTATATCGTCTCCAAGGTGTGAAGATTGATGACAAACACTTCGAAATCATTGTAAGACAAATGATGCAGAAAGTAAGAATCATCGACGGTGGAGATACAAGATTCTTAGAATCTAGTTTAGAGCATAGAGTCGACTTTATTGAAGAAAATGATAGAATTTTCGGAATGAAAGTCGTTGAAGACGCTGGAGACAGTGATAAATTCAAACCAGGACAAATTATTTCTGGTCGCGAATTGAGAGACGAAAACTCTAGATTGAAACGTGAGGATCAAAATCTTGTAGTAGCAAGAGAAGCTATGTCGGCCACGGCAGAACCAGTATTGCAAGGTATTACAAGAGCCGCTTTACAAACTAAATCATTCATCTCGGCAGCATCCTTCCAGGAAACTACCAAAGTATTGAATGAGGCAGCTGTAGCAGGTAAGATCGATGACTTGAATGGTCTTAAAGAAAACGTTATTGTAGGACACTTAATCCCTGCAGGAACCGGACTTAAAGAATACCAAAACATCATCGTAGGTTCTAAGCACGAATACGAAGAATTAGTTGATCAAAAAACTGAAGCATAATGAGTGAAGAAAATAAAAAAGGTCTTAATATAGAGATCAATAACGAAGTTGCAAGTGGAACTTATTCCAACTTAGCTATGATCAATCACTCTAATTCAGAGTTTGTGGTAGACTTTATTCAGATGATGCCTGGTATGCCAAAAGCACAGGTTAAATCGAGAATAATTTTAACCCCACAGCATGCGAAAAGGTTTATGAATGCACTCCAAGATAATATCAATAAGTTCGAAAGACAATTTGGTGATATCAAGGATCAGGATCCACCTCACAACATGCCAACCAATTTTGGACCCATAGGTGAAGCCTAGGAGTTAATATGAATACGAAAGCCGTTATAGAAATATAGCGGCTTTTTTTATGCTTTAAATTCTAGAAACTTATAAGAATTAATATTATCTGTTAAATTTTAAAATTATCCGTAATTTTGAAAAGCTGAATTAATCGGTATATAAATTGCAAATAGCAACTTAACCAAAAACTACAAAATGACTTTCGAACAAGCAGAAAAAGCTTTACCTATCAAAGGATATTTAGATTTACCAATTCCAGAAGGAATTGATCTGGTGACAGAAATAAAAAGATTAAAGGAAGAGAAAAATGCTATCATCTTAGCACATTATTATCAAACGGGGGATATTCAAGATATTGCTGATTTTTTAGGAGATAGTTTGCAGTTGGCCCGTGAAGCTCAAAATACAGAGGCGGATATGATTCTGTTCTGTGGGGTTCATTTTATGGCCGAAGCGGCTAAAATTTTAAATCCTACCAAAAAAGTACTTCTTCCTGATTTATTGGCGGGCTGCTCTTTAGCAGATGCATGTTCAGGAGAAGGTTTAAGAGAGCTAAGAGCTAAACATCCTGGTTCTGTTGTCGTAACTTATATTAATTGTGATGCTGGAACAAAAGCAGAAAGTGACTATATCGTTACTTCTTCTAATGCCGAGCATATCATCAATCAGATTCCAGAAGATCAAACGATTATTTTTGCTCCAGATAAGAATCTAGGAGCATATTTAATCAAACAAACGGGGCGTGACATGATTTTATGGGATGGCGTGTGTATTGTTCACGAGGCTTTTTCTTTTGAGCGAATTGCGCAACAATTAATGGAGAATCCAGATGCAAAATTAATCGCGCATCCAGAAAGTGATGCAACAATATTGGAAATGGCCGAATTTGTAGGATCTACTTCTAGATTGTTGGATTATGTTGAGCATGATGAAGCACAAAAATTCATTGTTGCTACCGAAGAAGGAATTATACATGAGATGGAAAAAAGAGCGCCGCATAAAACCTTGATTCCTGCTTTTCCTGAGGATGAATCATGTTCTTGTAGTGAATGCTTCTTTATGAAGAGAAATACCATGGAAAAGCTTTATTTAGCACTTAAATATGAGCATCCTGAGATTCAAATGGATGAGCAGTTAAGAAAGCAGGCTTTAATTCCAATTCAACGCATGCTAGATATGAGTAAAAAAATTAAATAAAATAGCATATGAATCTTAACAACTAGGATTCATATCGATAAAAAAAGGCTTAAAAGAATTTATCTTTCAAGCCTTTTTTAATTTTATATACTAGCGTTTACTTTCTGCCTCTTTCCTTGAGAATTAACAATACATCTCGCAATTCAAATCCTCGATCGTGTAAAGCTAGTAGGTAATAGTATAAAACATCGGCAGATTCTTCTAAGAATTCCTTATCGCTCTCTTTTCCACTTGCAATTACCATTTCAACAGCCTCTTCGCCCATTTTCTTTGCAATTTGGGAAGTTCCAGCGTTGTATTTCTTACTCATATGCGACTTCTTTGGAGGCCTATTTTTAGCTTCCTCCATGGTGCGCTCAAGCTTCTTCAAATAAGGATAGAGCTTCTTTAGCTTTTTGTCATCATCTGCCATAAACTTATTTTTTCTTAGCCTTTTTAGCAGCCTCTTGTTGCGCTTGTGCTTGTTTCATGGCTTCATCTAATCTAGCTGCCCATTTACTTTTCTTTTTCTTCTTTTTAGGCTTAGCTTTATTAGCTTCAATTTTTTGATGAATTTTCTTATCGTCAATCATCCAATTCTTAATCACGAAGACTAAACCAATATTCAGAGCATTAGAAACAAAGTAGTACCAAGATAAACCAGATGCATAGCTATTTAAGAAAAAGATAAACATGATTGGCATTAAATACATAATAAATCTCATGTCTGGCATACCTTCTTGCGTTGGCGTATTCATCATATTACCAGAAGTTCTAAAGTAGATAACCATGGTAATTACATACAATAAGGCAAATAAGGAAATATGCGCACCATAGAAAGGAATATTAAATCCTAATTCCAAAATTGAATCATAGGCTGTTAAATCATCTGCCCATAAGAAACTTTCACCTCTAAGATCGATGATATTTGGGAAGAAGTTAAATAATGCATAGAAGATTGGAATCTGTAACAAGGCCGGTAAACAACCTGCTAGTGGATTTACGCCTGCAGATCGATATAGCGCCATTACTTCCTGCTGCTTCTTCATGGCATCATCCTTATCTGGATATTTCTTGCTTAACTCATCCATATCTGGTTTTAATACACGCATCATAGCACTTTGCTTATACTGCTTGTACATAATAGGAGAGGTGATAAGCTTAATGAAAATCGTTAATAAGGCAATTACCCAACCATATTGTAATCCCCATCCGGCCATGAATCTAAATGTAGGAAGAATAATCCATTCGTTGATCCAACCAAAGATTCCCCAACCAAATGGAATGATTTCTTCGTATTCCTTGTTATAGGCTTTTAAAGTATTAAACTCCAAAGGAAGGAAACGCCAAGTATAATTCTCGTTTAACTCTCCTTTGTTTGCCAAAGGTGCACTGAATTCAAAATACTTAGAGTGAATTGTATCGGTTTCTTCTGGGGTAATTACATTTAAACGAACATTCTTTAAACCTTCTTCTTTCTCGAAAATAGTAGTAAAGAATTGTTGTTTAAATCCAACCCAATCGATTTTGTCGTCTGAATCAGAAGTGTATTCCTTTGTAGTATAATCATCTTTGCTAAAATCATTTAAGCTAAAGTGAATATCTGTAGTTCGCTGTTCCCATGCTTTTCCTTTTTCTTGTGAAAGTGCTTGTAGGTTGAAATAAAGATGCGCATCTTGATCCGCAGAAATTTTATTAAAACCTTGAGATTTAATATTGAAATCTAGATCGTAATCACCGCTCAAGGTATAAGCATATTGAATTACTCCACCATTCTCACGAGTTGTGAAAATAATAGAATTTCCTTCTTCTCTAACCTCAAAATTTCTTTTAGATAAATCAATCTGACGACCTTGGTTATCATTTAATTTAAGCCCAAACTGTGCATTGTCGTCATCGATGATATATAAAGGCTTTTCATGATTCTCTGAAACATCATCATAAGCATTATATTCTTTTAATTGAACTTTGCTAAGTTGTGCTCCACGATTAGTGAATTCCAATAATAACTTGTCATTCTCAAGCGTATATGTTTGTAAAGAAACTTTCTCCGATAGTGAATCTTGGGCTAAAGCGATTTCTGTATTGTCTACAATTGCAGTAGAACTAGACCCTTCTTCAGCTTTTGCTTGTTGCTTCGCAGCAAGTTCTTGTTTTGCTTTTTGAGCTTGAATTTCTTCCTCAGTTGGCTTGGTTAGCATATAATAACCAAAAAATAAAACCAACATAAGTCCAAAACCTATGAGTTGATTTTTATCAAATTTACGTTCTTGCATAGATTAATTTTCTATTTGTTGATGTTCTAAAGATGCTTTCAAAAAAGCCTTGAACAATGGGTGCGGTTCTGCAACCGTACTTTTATATTCTGGATGATATTGCACTCCTATATAAAAAGGATGCTGTTGTAATTCTACAATTTCCACCAAACCTGTGTCTGGATTTACTCCTGAGGTAGTGAAATTTGAATTATTAAATTGCTCATAGTATTCATTGTTAAATTCATATCTATGGCGGTGTCTTTCTTTTATGGTGTCAGATTTATAAATATCTCGGATAAGAGTATCTTCTTTTAATTCACATTCCCAATTTCCTAAACGCATAGTACCACCTTTGTGGGTTACATTTTTTTGCTCATCCATTAAATTAATTACAGGATATTTAGTCTGAGAATTAAATTCTGTACTTTCAGCTTCTGGATAATCTAAAACATTACGAGCAAACTCTACAACCATCATCTGCATACCTAAACAAATCCCCAATAATGGAATTTTGTTTTCACGTGCATATTGACAAGTTAGAATTTTACCTTCGGTTCCTCTATCTCCAAACCCAGGTGCAACTAAAATTCCATCTACGTTGTCAAAATGTTCTTTTAGATTATCTGCTTTTAAATCTCCAGAATAAATCCATTTTACATTGATTTTAGTTTCTAAATCTGCGCCTGCATGCACAAATGCTTCTGTAATCGATTTGTAAGAATCTTGAAGTGAAACATATTTTCCAACCAATCCAATTGTTAATTCTTGTTTTGGGTTTTTGAAATTATGCAAGAATTTATTCCATTGTTTTAAATCTGGAACAGAGTCGGTTGGTAAATCAAGTCCTTCTAACACAACATCATCAAAACGCTGATCTCTTAGCATCATCGGAACTTCATAAATCGTACTTGCATCTAAACACTCGATTACATTTCCTGCTTTAACATTACAGAATTGTGTAAGTTTAGCAATTACATCTTTTGGGATTTTATGTTCAGTACGACAAACCAAAACATCTGCTTGAATTCCGCTTTCCATTAAAAGTCGAACAGAATGCTGTGTAGGTTTAGTCTTTAATTCTCCACTTGCTGCTAAATAAGGAATAAGGGTAAGATGAATAATCAAAGAATTATTTTCACCTAATTCCCAACCTAATTGTCTTACAGATTCAATGTACGGTAGCGATTCAATATCGCCCACAGTTCCACCAATCTCTGTAATAATAATGTCATAATCACCCGTCCTTTCAAGAATTTTAATTCTTCTTTTGATTTCGTTGGTGATGTGTGGAATAATTTGAACAGTCTTACCCAAATAATCTCCTCTTCTCTCTTTTTCAATAACAGATTGGTAGATTCTTCCGGTAGTTACGTTATTTGCCTGTGTAGTAGGTTGATTAAGAAATCGCTCGTAATGTCCTAAGTCTAAGTCGGTTTCGGCACCATCTTCGGTTACGTAGCATTCGCCGTGTTCGTATGGATTTAATGTGCCTGGATCAACATTAATATAAGGATCCAACTTTTGTATAGTTACTCTAAAACCTCTCGATTTCAACAACATACCCAAAGATGCGGCAACAATTCCTTTTCCTAAGGAAGATGTTACACCTCCGGTAACAAAAATATATTTGGGTTGTTTCATTGCTGCTGAATATTTTAATTCAGGTGCAAAAATAAGGTTTATTTGGGTTGGGGCAAGAAGAAATTTGAAATAAAAAAGGCAAGCTACCTACATCACACCGCTACGACCGCGTACCCTTGCTACGTTCCCGTCCTGGGGGATTCAGCAGGAGCTGGTTGTGTAGGACTTGCCTTAGGGCGACAAATATACACAAAGTTTTATAATTGCTAAAAATATTTTCAACTAAAAGTTTCGCAATGAGGGTTAATTATTGAATGTCAATTATATTTGCCTCAAAATATTTTTGTTGAAAGTCATAAAATTCATCTTCGATAATCTTTTAGCCTTGGTTTTGCTCATTATTTTCGCCATTCCAATGCTTATCATTTGGGTGATTACAACTTTAGACACGGGACAAAATGGTTTATTTCTTCATGAAAGAATAGGAAAAGGAGGCAAGCCTTTTAAAATGTATAAGTTTAGAACCTTAAAAGGAACTTACGATAATCCTATTACCACAGAACAAACTCATCAATTTGCTAAATCCGGTAAATTTTTGATGAAATATAAATTAGATGAGTTACCTCAACTTTTCAATATTCTGAACGGAACCATGAGTTTTGTAGGACCCAGGCCTGATGTTGCGGGTTATGCCGATCAATTAGAAGGGGATGATAGAGTCATTTTATCTGTAAAACCAGGTATTACAGGGCCTGCACAAATCAAATACCGAGATGAAGCGAGTTTGTTAGCTAAAGCAGAAAATCCGATTCAATTCAATGACCAAGTGCTGTGGCCAGATAAAGTAGAAATCAATAAGGAATATATACAAAACTGGTCGTTTAAAAAGGACTTTCAAATTTTGTGGAGAACACTTTTTTGAAATCAAATCATTTAGTTTTCCAACTTTTGTAATTCTTCAATCAGTTTTTTGATCCGCTTTTCACCCTCACCCCAATCCACGATCTGCAAAGGAAACGAAGGACGGTAATTGATATTGATCTCATGGGGCGAAACCACGTCAATTTGCAGTTTTGCTCCCCACGAAAAAAGAGACACACCAAAATCTACCGTAATATTCTGCCCGTTTTGCGTAAAATTCCAATCCAGCTTTTTGAGCGTTTGTAACACTTTTTCAGCTAACTGACCCTCTGTGGAATGATAAGTTCTAAATTTGCGCATATCAATTAATGTACAGTAAAAAAGACAATAATTATGCCCTTGTTCGTTTACTATTGTTTGAAAGGGTATGCAAAAAATTAAATCTTAAATATACTTCGCAACGGTTTTCTGATCAGAGGTAATAATATCCATCGCATCCGGGTATAATTTTACCTTAAAAACCGCTCTTTTTTCGCGGGAATGGTGAAAACTTCATGTTCAATTTTATCTTCTATTTACATAGGACGCGTAAAATATTTGTGCTGATAGCTATATTTATTTACTTAGTTTTTCTATTGTATGACATGTTGGGTTACTTTCATTTGGTGGGTAAATTCATCAACAATTGGATGCAAACAATTCTTTTCTAAGTCAAAAAAAATAATTCTGAAAGTAATAATCTATATAAGCATAAACCTTTGAATGAAAAATTGAATTCTAATTTTGTTTAATTAAGTTTAAAATCATTTCTTTAAATTTACCGACAAAATAACAGTATATGGCTTCAGGGATTTTTGCAGTATTAGACGATATAGCGGCTTTAATGGATGATGTGGCCATTACCAGTAAGATTGCAGGAAGAAAAACAGCAGCTATATTAGGCGATGATCTTGCTGTAAATGCCGAAAAAGCCACGGGTTTCGTTTCGTCAAGAGAAATTCCTGTGTTGTGGGCGATAACAAAAGGTTCGTTTGTTAACAAATTAATTATTGTTCCTGTCGCACTTTTATTAAATGCATTCTTTCCCGTAATCATAAAATACATTCTGATTATGGGAGGAATTTATCTTGCTTATGAAGGTGCTGAAAAAATAATTGAATATTTTTTTCATAAGAAATCGGAGGATACACCAGATACCACAGAAGAACTTATTGAGGCAGTAGATGATCCCGATGCCGAACAGAAAAAAATTAAATCTGCCATTATTACCGACTTTATACTTTCAATAGAAATCATCATCATTGCTTTGAGTTCTGTCACTGATAGAGACCTACCCATTCAAATTCTTACTGTTTCGGTGATTGCCTTGGTGGCTACTGTAGGTGTTTACGGTTTAGTTGCAATGATCGTTCGAATGGACGACCTTGGTTTAAGATTTATTAGTGCATCTAATGGCAAAGGGTTTTTAACTATGTTAGGAAAACTGTTGGTTAACTCGCTTCCTTGGATTATTAAATCATTATCTGTAATTGGAACGATTGCTTTAATCCTAGTGTCGGGTGGAATTTTTGCTCATAACATAGATTTTTTCCATTCCGTTCTAAATGGAATTCCTGGTATACTAAAAGAGGCTATAATTGGATTGGTCATCGGAGTCGCTTCGGTTCCTATTATAAATCTTCTGATGCGGTTATTCAAGAAAAAACCTGATCAAAAATTGGTTTAAATACCCTTACCTTTTATCAGTATGAAAATATTTTTTATAGAGATAATGTGAGACAGATTAAAAAAAAAA
>CAZKJO010000034.1:0-2204 GCA_964553105.1 uncultured Weeksellaceae bacterium
TTTAAATAGAAGGCTAATCTATGATAAAAGTAAATTCTTCGCCAATTAGAAGTGCGTTTCGGCTGACTTAAAATTTCATTTCTTTGCGCAATTCTATAGAATAGGTGTATTTTTGCAGCTGCTATGAAAGAGTTGTTAAGTCTTAATAAGTTAATTTTTAAATATAAGTGGTTACTTTTCTGGGGTGCTATCTTTGTTATTGCTACTAATTTCATATCGGTATATGCTATACGTTATATTGGTAAAGCGATTAATCTTATTGACGATGCTTTCTCTAAAACAGGCGAACCCACGAGTGTAAAGCAATTATTAATTTATGGTTCTATCATTATAATTTTACCGATTATCAGTGGAATTTTAACCTTCTTTCAAAGACAAACAATTATTGTAGCATCTCGCCATATTGAGTTTGACTTGAAAAATGTTATTTTCAAACACTATCAAGATCTAGATACTTCTTTTTACAAGAAGAACAGAACGGGAGATTTAATGAATCGCATTAGCGAGGATGTTGGATATGTTCGTATGTATTTAGGCCCTGGGATAATGTATCCGATTAATTTGATTTCTTTGGCGATTATTTTGATTGTTGAAATGTTATTTATCAACAAAACACTGACCTTATACACTTTAGCTCCTTTGCCGATTCTATCTGTTTTAATTTATTTTATCAGTAGTGTTATTAATAGAAAAAGTAGAGAAGTTCAAGAGGAACAGTCGAATTTATCTTCTTATGTACAAGATATTTTCTCTGGAATTCGAGTGATTAAATCATTTAACAAGGAGGAGCAGATTAAAACTGCCTATGCGGAAAACGCAAAAAACTATAAGCGAAAATCTATTTCTCTGGCCAACACACAAGCATTTTTCTTTCCAATGATGTTAATGGTAATTGGAATTAGTCAGATTTTAATTTTATATGCAGGAGGTGCAGCTTATATTAATGGTGAAATTGAGGAAATTGGAACAGTTGCTCAATTTTTCATGTACTTAAACATGTTGATTTGGCCTTTTGCTTCATTAGGTTGGATTTCTATGGTGGTTCAAAGAGCTGAAGCTTCTATGAAGCGAATCAATGAATTCTTGCAAGCTACGCCTAGTGTGGTTAATACCGTTAGCGAACATACACCGATTGAGGGCGCTATCAGCTTTAAGGATGTGAGCTTTACCTATGAAAATACGGGCATCAAAGCATTAAGCAATATTACATTCGACTTAGAAGCTGGTAAGACATTAGCTATTTTGGGGAAAACGGGATCTGGAAAAACGACTATTGCTGAATTAATTGCCCGACTTTATGATCCTACAGAAGGTGTGGTTTTAATGGACGGAAAACCTTTAAAAGAATTAAATTTAAATGATTTAAGAACACAAATTGGTTTTGTACCTCAAGAAGCCTTTTTATTCTCCGAAACTTTGGCCTCTAATATTGCTTTTGCAGCGGAAAATGCATCTCGAGAAGACATTATTAAGTTTGCGAAAAAAGCCGATGTTCACCATAACATTATCGAATTCCAAGAAGGATATGATACTAAGGTTGGTGAACGTGGCGTAACTCTATCTGGTGGCCAGAAGCAAAGAATTTCTATCGCTCGTGCATTGATTAAAGATCCAAGAATTTTGATTTTTGATGATAGTTTATCTGCAGTGGATACAGAAACTGAAGAAAATATTCTTCAAAACATTCAGGAAGTTGCTAAACAGAAAACGATTGTGATTATTACACACAGAGTTTCTTCTGCCAAGCACGCTGATAAAATCATTGTGTTACGCGAAGGTAGAATTGCTCAAGAAGGAACCCACGATAGTTTATTAGCACAAGGAGGTGAATACAAAGAGTTATATGAAATGCAGTTAAATGAAGATGGAAATGATTAATTAAAAGCCAATATCCTCATTGGATATATTGGTTTAATTTAAAAATCATCCTCGCGCTCATAATTAGACAGAAAAACAATCAACTCACCTGATTCATAGCTAATTTCTACTATATTCTCACTGGCATAATTGCGTGTTCCCATTCTTTTGCCCAATCTTAAATCTAAATCATTCAAAGGGAATTTAAGTCCTTTGGAGTTTACTTTTTTTGCTTTGTGAAAAGGAACCAAAGAAATAATTCTTTTTTGAACTCCCTCTAATTCTATGTTCTTATCTGCAAAAAAGAAAATAGAATAATCATCGTAGAAAGTGATATTTAATCTATC
>CAZKJO010000034.1:2304-27427 GCA_964553105.1 uncultured Weeksellaceae bacterium
AAAAGCATAAGCACCATCGGTGCAATAAATCTTTTCATAATTAGACATATCAGGCATTTCCTGTGGTGGCTGTCCGTTAATAATTAAAAGTGCTTTCATAATTAATCTTTACTTGGAAGCCATAAAACTTCTGGTTCATTGTCCATTTTAGCCAACACTCTTGCCAAAACAAAAAAGTAATCAGACAAACGGTTCAAGTATTTTTGCAATTCCTGACGAATTTCTTCGTTCTCAGCCAAAGCAACAACTATACGCTCTGCTCTCCTACAAACCGTTCTAGCCAAGTGTGCCGAAGCTGAAGCTTTACCTCCACCCGGTAGAATAAAATGAGTTAAAGGATCTAATTGTTGCTCCCATTCATCAATCCAGCTTTCTAAGGTTTCAATATCAGACTCCTGAATCATTTGACCGATTCTCGACTTGCCATTCGCTAAATATAATTTCTCTTTAGGTGTAGCTAATTCTGAACCTAAAACAAATATATTCTCTTGAATTTTAAGCAATTGCTCCTTGACTTGTTCATTGGAGTTATGCGAAGCAATGACACCGATATTCGAGTTTAATTCATCGGTAGTACCATAGGCGTCGATGCGAATATGTGCTTTTGAAACCTTGACTCCACCGTACAAAGAAGTAGAACCTTTGTCTCCGGTTTTAGTATATATTTTCATAATTATTCAAATTTACGATAGCATAGATTTAGACTTAAACCTAATATCTAATCTGCTAAAGTTTAAAAATAAGTAATTGAATCTAATTCGCCTAAGTTTTGGCTTTAATTAACCAGACTTTTATTGCGCATTTAATCTTTTTACGGCAGCGGAAACATGATCATGAATAAAGTCTGATTCTAATTTATCATTCTTTCTAAATCTAAGTTGATGAAAACCTTTGATATCTTTTGGGACTTTTAAAAGTTCATTCTCATTCAAATGATTCTTGAACCAAACTGAAAACATATCCTTATAAGCTCTAAATCCTAAGATTTGAGTATCGTTTAAACTATAAATTGGTTCGCCGTAATCCATATCGCCGTCTAAACCATAGGCTAATAGAATTTGATGTAGCTGCGTAAGCTCCTCCTCCAAATAAGCATGAGACTGGATATAATCCTCTATGGTGATTGGCGTAATCATTGAATGTTTTAATATTTCTCGAATCTAAAATTCTCTCCTAAATAAACCTGACGCACTACTGGGTCATCTGCTAATTCTTCGGGCGTACCTTCTTTTAAGATCTTGCCTTCGAACATAATATAGGTCTTATCCGTAATCGCCAAAGTCTGTTGAACGTTGTGGTCGGTGATTAAAATTCCAATATTTCTCTTCACGAGAGAACGAACAATTTTTTGAATATCTTCTACCGCAATCGGGTCAACTCCCGCAAATGGCTCATCCAGCAAAATGAATTTTGGATCAACGGCTAAGGCTCTTGCAATCTCTGTCCTACGTCTTTCTCCACCCGAAAGCAAATCACCTCGGTTGGTTCTTACGTGTTCTAAACTAAATTCTTCTATGAGAGAGTCTCTTCTAATCCTACGTTCTTTTTTAGATAATTTAGTCATTTCTAGCACCGCCATAATATTATCCTCCACAGATAATTTTCTAAAAATGGATGCTTCTTGCGCTAAATATCCAATCCCTTTTTGCGCACGTTTGTACATGGCATTTTTGGTGATATCATCTTTGTCTAGATAAACCTTACCAACTGTTGGCTTCACCAAACCTACAATCATATAGAATGTCGTCGTTTTACCAGCTCCATTGGGCCCGAGAAGACCGATAATCTGACCTTGCTCTACCTCAATAGAAACGTCTTTTACAACACGTTTCTTTCCATACATTTTAACTAGGTTTTCACCTCTTAGCGTCAGTTTTTCTTGCGACATTCTATATGTGTTAATTGCTATTTAATTTTAATAATAAACTTAAGAAAAGTTGATTTATTCTTCAACAAATCCTTGCTCAGCCATCCATTTATCATTAAAAAACTTACCTACATATCTTGTACCAGAGTCATGGAATAATACTACCACAACATCGTCTGGACCAAATTCATCTTTTAATTGTAATAAACCTTTAATGGCTGCCCCAGCAGAATTCCCCATAAAAAGACCTTCTTCTATGGCCAATTTTCTGGTATAAATTGCGGCATCTTTGTCCGTAACTTTTTCGAACCCGTCAATTACATCAAAATCTACGTTTTTAGGCAAGATATCCTCGCCAATTCCTTCTGTAATATAAGGATAAATTTCGTTTTCATCGAAGATTCCTGTCTCGTGATATTTTTTAAAAACCGAGCCATAGGTATCAATTCCCCAAATCTTGATATTAGGATTTTGCTCTTTTAAATATTTTCCTACCCCTGAAATTGTTCCACCCGTTCCAACACCTACCACAAAATGGGTAATCTTTCCATCGGTTTGTTCCCAAATTTCTGGTCCTGTACTTTCGTAATGTGCTTTCGCATTCGAAGGATTATCATATTGATTTACATACCATGCATTCGGTGTTTCTTCTGACAATCTTTTAGAAACAGAATAATAAGAACGTGGGTCTTCAGGTTCCACAGCCGTCGGACAAACCACCACCTCTGCCCCAACAGCACGCAAAATATCAATTTTCTCCTGCGATTGTTTATCAGCGATGACACAGATTAATTTATATCCTTTCACAATGGCAGCCAAAGCCAATCCCATACCCGTATTTCCAGAAGTACCTTCTATAATGGTTCCACCAGGTTTTAATAAGCCTTGTTCTTCAGCATCTTCAATCATTTTAACAGCCATTCTATCCTTCACAGAATTTCCTGGATTAAAGGTTTCAACCTTAGCAAGACAAAGACTTGGTAATTCTTTAGTAATCTTATTTAATTTCACCAAAGGCGTGTTTCCAATGGTTTCTAATATATTTTCAGCGTACTGCATAATTCAAATTAAGTTGCAAATTTAATTTAAATTCACAGATTGCAAGAATTATAATTGAAATAGAGATTTAACCTTCGTTATTTTTTACATTTAATTCTAGATTAAAGGTATTTCTACTAAAATGAGCATAATTAATTTACAACAAAGCAAATTCTGATTATATAGATTTAAAAATTTAAAATTCTATCTTTGTTTGCTAAGTAAAAATGATATGAATTTTAAAGCTTTACATCTGTTACTATTGATTTTCGTATTGTTTTCATGTAAAAATGCTCCAGAAAATTACTTAGAGACAAATACACAAACTGCTCAAGAAGATTATTTTCACACCACTACTGAAACATTGGTTTCAGCGCACCGTGGTGGAAGTGGCATTAAAAACTATCCTGAAAACGCTTTAGAAACGATTCAATATTTGCATAAACAAGGTATTAATGTTTTTGAAATTGATTTATTTCAAACCTCAGATAGAGAGATTATGTTATTTCATGATAATCACTTGGAAAGAACAACAACCGGAAATGGTTCTTTGAAAGGAAAATCTGCATCAGATTTATTAAAATTAAATTTAGTAGATGATTTTGGCAATGAAACTTCCTATAAAATTCCTTATTTAAAAGATGTTTTAGCTTGGGCAAAGGGGAAAAACGCCTATTTAATGCTTGATTTTAAAGATAGCGCCAAATATGAAGATGTCATTGATTTAGTACGAGAGATGAACATGCAAGACCAATGTGTATTGATTAGTTACAGCACAGGACAAGCGAAGAAACAACATCGTTTAGCTCCAGAAATGATGATTTCGGTTTCGGCAAGAAACGAAAAAGAGTTAAATTGGATTTTAGAAACAGAAATACCGACGGACAAAATGATTGCCTTTACAGGGACCAAACTTTCTCCGCCAGCATTATATAAGAGATTAAATGAATTAAAAATTCCTGCTATCTTGGGAACCTTAGGTAACTTAGACGGGAGAGCCGCAGCTAATAAAGAGCATTTATATAAAGAATGGGCAGATATGGGGATTCAAATTATCGCCACCGATCGTCCGTTGGATACTTACAAAGCCTTGAAGTAATTTTATGACAAAAATAGATTTCGAACATACTGGAGTTTCAGCTTTAATTAAGGATTATTTAAAGCAAAAAGAGGTTTTAAAACCTTTTTATTCCTTGTTTCCAACGGAAGAAAACTATGCTATTCAAGCCGACAAAAAACTGAAAGAGTATGAACATAGAGATGTGCTTCATTCAGTAATAAGTCAACAAATGGACAAACTTGAATTAAGTGAAAAACAACAAGAAAATTTAGCATTACTCAAGAACAGCAATACAGCAACTGTAACCACTGGGCATCAGTTAAATTTATTCACCGGGCCTTTATACTTTATTTATAAGATTTTACATGTTGTTAAGATTTGCGAGGAATTAAGTCAAAAAGATGCTGAAATCAATTATGTTCCCATATATTGGATGGCGACAGAAGATCATGACTTTGATGAAATCAATCATTTTTACAATTACAGTGAAAAAGTTGAATATAAAGCTGAAGACGGAGGTTTTGTAGGTGATATTTCAACTAAAAATACGGAAGAAAGTTTACAGCAATTTATTGATTCATTTGGAGATTCAGCTTTTGAAAATAAATTGAAAGAAATTATTCAGAGGGCTTATTTCCAACAAAATGATTTAGCTACGGCTACCAGAATTTTAGTGCATGAACTATTAGGCGATTATGGAATCTTGATTTTAGATGCTAATGACGCTAAACTTAAAAAATGTATGATTCCTTATTTTGAGAAGGAATTATTTAATAATGAAGCGCAAAACTTTGTTCAACAGACCAATGAAGCTTTAAGTTCTTATAAAAATCAAGCCTACGCTAGAGAAATCAATCTCTTCTATTTAGAAAATAATCAACGCGAGCGCATCGAAAAAACAGTTCATGGGTTTACTTTGGTTGATTCGCTAAAGGAATTTAGCCCAGAAGAATTTAGACAAGAATTACACTCGCATCCTGAGAAATTCAGTCCAAATGTAATTTTAAGACCCATGTATCAAGAAGTAATTTTACCGAATGTCGCCTATATTGGTGGCGGAGGAGAAATCGCTTATTGGCTACAATTAAAATCAGCATTTGAAAATTATGGAATTTTATTCCCGATGTTAGTGGTTAGAAATTCTATGCTTTTAGTGCCAAATGCGTACAAGCATAAGGCAGAAAAATATGATTTACTTTCAGAAAAAATGTTTGAACCCGCTTCTAGCTTTAAAAATAAATTCACTGAACAACAATCTGAATTATTTAAGGAATTAAAAGATTTAAATATAAGTTTAGAAAAGAATTTCGAAAACTTAGAGAAGTTAGCAGAGAAGACAACTTCATCTTTTGGCTCGATGGTTGAGGCACAAAAGAAAAAGCAATTGAAAGGCTATGATAATATGCACAAGCGATTACTGAAAGCCGAGAAAAAGCGCTTTGAAGTAGAAATTAAGAAAATCGATGAAGTTTATGATTACTTCTTTCCTAGAAACAATTGGCAGGAACGTGTTATCAACTTCAGCGAATTTTATACAAATAACGGACAAGATCTATTTTCGAAAATATACGATGGCTTAGATGCCTTCAATTCAAGCTTCAATATTGTAATTTTGGATAGTATAGCGAAAAAATAATTGTATTTTTGTCAAAAATCTAGACATCGCATGAAAAAAATATTCGTTTCCATAAGCTTGTTTATGACCTTTTTAGCCTATGCACAAGTTACAAAGCATACGGTAAAGGCTCAAGAAACAGTATACGGTATTTCAACGCAATACGGCATTAGTCAAGAACAACTAAAGAATGCTAATCCCTTTTTAAATGAAAGAGGATTGCAAGTTGGTGATGTATTAACCATTCCTGGACAACAAGGTGCACAAGAAGGCAGCTTACCGGAAGGCACTGTGGCTGACTACGAGGACAAAGAGTTTTATTATCGCGTGATTCAACCCAAGCAAACATTATATTCACTTTCTAAGGAATATGGAGTTTCTCAAGAGACGATTAAAAGTTTAAATCCTTTTATTAAAGAAAGAGGTTTACAATATAAAGATGTCGTAAGAATCCCAAAAAAGCAAGCCCAGACTGAGCAAGCAGAACAAGAAGTTCAAGTTCCAGAAGGAATGCATTTGGTAAAAGCAGGAGAAACTGTTTATTCTATTTCTCAAGTTTACAACTTGGAGATGTCTGATATTTATGCTGCGAATAGAAATCTACAAACAGAAGGTTTAAAGAAAGGAGAATTTATTAAAATTCCTACTAAGAAATCAGTATCAATACCAGAAGGCAAAACTTATTTTGAGCACGAAGTTGTAAAAGATGAGACGGTATTTTCATTATTACGTAGATATGACGTAAGTCTAGACGAGTTAATCGCCTTGAATCCTGACTTAGAAAATGGTTTACAGAAAGGAATGACGCTTAAAGTTCCATTAAAAAAAGGAGCTAAATTAGAACAAGCACCTAAGTTGGTTGAATCTTCAGGCGCTAACTTTTCTGACAATGAAATCAACATTGTTTGGATGATGCCATTCTTTTTAGACAATCCTAATTCTAATGCTGGCGAAAGGCAAGTAGCCCAAGATTTCTACATGGGTGCACAAGTAGCTTTAGAGCAATTGATTAAATCTGGTAAAAAAGTAAACGTTGAGGTAATCGATATACAAAGAGATAAAGAAGCATTAGATAAATTTCTTGAAAATCCAGATTTCAATAAATATGATGCGATTGTAGGTCCATTCTTTGAAGAGATGGTGGCGCATGTGGCTGTGAAATTAGAAAAAACAGATGTTCCTATTTTTTCACCTTTAATTAATTCAAAAAGTTTAGAGGCATATAAGAATGTTTACTTAGCTACTCCAAGAGATGAATTTGCTGCTGATTTGATTGTTGAGGAAATGGCTAATGCTTATAACGGGAAGCAAGAAGTTAAAATCTTGACTAATTCAAAAAACGAGGAAATCGCTAATTATGTTAAAGCTAAATTTACAAAGAGATTTAGAGATGCTAAGGTTACGATTACTAAAAATCCAAATGACTTAAATTTAGTTGAACATAAAACTATTTCTAAAGATTCTGAAGGAAACGATGTTGAGAACATTAGCTACGATCCTATTTTAGCTGTATTAGCAGCTGATAATAACAAATTAGGAGATCAGTTCGTGAAAGTAATCACAGAACAGGACGCAGCGTCTATCAATGGGTATAGTCTTTATTTTGTTCCAGCCTTAGATGTATTCGATGGAAATAATGTGGATAACATTAAAGCCTTAAAAGAAATGGGCTTTGCTTATACCGCTACACGATTAGTCAATACTTTTGGAGAGAATGAGAAGCAAATTATTGCTAATTTCCAAGATAAATATTGTTCTGTTCCAAATAAATATATGTCTATCGGATATGATATCGTTTATGATGTGGTAGATAGAATGGACAGGAGCGGTAAAATCTCTGCGTTTGATGCAAAGAGATCAGAAACGCGTTTGTCGTCTAAATTTGGATACGACAAAGTTGAGAATGGCGAAGCTAAAATCAACAAAGAATTAAGAATCATTAGATTAAATTATTAATCATCTTTTCATAAAAATATTATATGTCTGTACGTGTAAGGTTTGCACCAAGTCCTACAGGACCGCTGCATATGGGTGGCGTTAGAACTGCTTTATTTAATTATTTATTTGCTAAAAAGCATAAAGGAACTTTTATCTTAAGAATAGAGGACACCGATCAAAATAGGTATGTTGAAGGCGCAGAAGAGTACATAAAAGAAGCATTAGAATGGTGTGGACTTATTCCAGATGAAGGTCCGGGATATGGTGGTGATTATGCTCCCTATCGCCAGTCGGATAGAAAAGAAATCTATCATAAGTATGTTCAAGAATTAATTAATACTGGCAACGCATATTATGCTTTCGATACACAAGAAGAATTAGATAAATTAAGAAGCGAAGCTGAATCTGAAGGTAGAACTTTTATTTATAATTACACCAATAGGCTGCATCTTAGAAACTCGCTTAACTTAAGCGCAGAAGAGACAAAAGCTTTATTGGACTCTGATACTCCACATGTAATTCGTTTTAAAATTCACGCAGGAGAAACTTTTAGATTACATGATATCATCAGAGGTAATATAAGTGTAGACACGTCTACATTAGATGACAAAATCTTGATGAAAAATGACGGCATGCCAACTTATCATTTAGCAAATATTGTTGATGATCATGAGATGGCAATCACACATGTAATTCGTGGAGAGGAATGGCTGCCGAGTTTACCATTACACTTGTTGATGTATGATGCCTTTGATTGGACGCCACCTCAATTTGCTCACTTGCCATTGATTTTAAAATCAGAAGGTAAAGGAAAATTAAGCAAAAGAGATGGCGATAAACACGGATTTCCTGTTTTCCCATTAGAATGGAGAACCGAAGACGGCGCAGCTAGAGGTTACCGAGAAGATGGTTATTTTCCAGATGCTTTTATTAATATGCTAGCCCTATTAGGCTGGAACCCAGGTACTGAGCAAGAAATCTTCAGTTTAGAAGAACTATCACAAGCTTTTGATTTAAATAAAGTTAATAATTCTGGTGCGAGATTTAATCCAGATAAAACAACTTGGTTCAATCATCAATATCTACAACAAAAGAGTGATGAGGAATTAACAGCATCTTTTCAAGACATCTTAAAAGAAAAAGGTATTGAGACCAATACTGAATTCGATCAAAAGATTGTTAGCTTATTAAAAGAGCGTGCTAATTTTGTTTCGGATATGTGGACTGAAGGTGAGTTTTTCTATCAAGCTCCTAGCAGTTATGATGAGAAAAGCTTCAAAAAAGTTTGGAAAGAAGACACCAAAGATATTTTAAACAAATTCTTGTCTTTTGACATTCCGAATTATAACAATGCCGAGGAAATTCAAGCCAAAGTAAAGGAGTTTGTTAAGGACAATGAAATTGGTTTTGGTAAAATCATGATGCCATTGCGTGTTGCTTTGGTAGGTGGCTTACACGGACCTGACATTCCAGTTATCATGTCTTTATTGGGTAAAGAAGAAGTTAAAAATAGATTAGACTCACTGATTTCTTTTGGTGAAAACAAGTGATTTAAAACGACATTGGAAAACATTTAAGAGCATCTCTTTGAATCTATGTTCACAGATGCTCTTTCTGTTATTTTCAAGACCTCATCTCCTACCATTTATCGCGTTTGCGACCTTGGAAACTATGCATATATCTGATAAGAAATTTGACGATCATAGTCTAGATACCAAATCTAATGCCTATAAACATGCACTTTGGAATATTTTGATTGCCTATCATATTCAGGTTTTTTACGGTTCTCCAGAAAAAGCATTGAATAGAGTAAAAAGAATAACTGATATGCACGAGGAGTGTTTCAAAAATAGACCAGAAGCCGAGGCTATGGATTTAGCTAATAATGAAATCGGTAGGAATATTTATCTTAAAGCATACAAGGAGTTCAATAGAAAACCAAAAAAGAAAATCCTGCTCCAACATTTATCAGCGGAACAGGATTCTTTTATTTATTTAGAAGATTAAATTAATCTTGCATTGCAAACACTCTTTGTAATAAAGGCGTTGTTCTTGCCCCCAGATTAGTTCTAATCTCTTTTTCTTTATTTCCTACCTTCACAAACAATCCATCTATCGTTTTTTGAGTAACATACTCAGTTAAGTTTGGATTAACTGGCTGTACCAAAGGCACTGAATTATACTTTTGAATGATCTGTGACCAAATCTCATTGGCTCCAACTTTATCCAATGAATTTTGAATCTTTGGTTGAAACGCTGATGTTAATTGAGCCGTAGTTTTATTTTTCAAGTAAAATGTAGCGGCGTGATCATTTCCAGTTAAAATTCCCATGGCATCCTGAAAAGTTAAACCTGTGATAGCAGACACAAAAATAGGTTTTGCCTCTACCACAGCATCTTCAGCTGCACGGTTTAATACTTTTAATCCTTCATCAGCTAAAGCTCCTAGCCCAATCTGACGCAAAGTTTGATCAACTTTCTGCAGTTCATTAGGTAATAAAATCTTAACCGCTTGATCTCTGAAAAAACCGTCTTTTTCTCCTAGAATATCAACACCTTCAACAACTCCAAACTCTAGCGCTTGTTTCAATCCACTGGCTACTTCTAGGTTTGTCCCTCCCATTTCGGGCATGTTATCGACAATGGTTTGCAGTTCAGCACAGCCATTAATCACAAACATGAAGGGAATCATACATATTAAAGCAATTTTTCTCATAATTAATGTTTTTATAGATTTAATACTTGAATTAAATCAAATAACAATCCATTTATTTCTTTTCTTCGATAATGAAGTCAATCATTTGAGAAAGTTTGTTCTTCAAGTTCTTGCGATGAACGATAACATCAACAAATCCTTTTTCTTGTAAGAACTCTGCTGTTTGGAATCCTTCTGGTAAATCTTTACCAATAGTTTCTTTAATTACACGAGGTCCTGCAAAACCAATCAAAGCTCCAGGCTCTGCAAATGTCACATCTCCCATCATACCAAACGATGCTGTAATACCACCAAATGTTGGATCGGTAAGCAATGTCAAATAAGGTAATTTAGCATCTGATAGTTGAATCAGTTTCGCCTCCACTTTCACCATTTGCATTAAAGACAAAGCAGCCTCCATCATACGAGCTCCACCTGATTTACAAATCAGGATATAAGGCAGTTTTTTCTTAATAGCATAATCAATAGCACGTACAATTTTCTCTCCCATCGCCGAACCTAAAGATCCACCGATAAAATCGAAGTCCATACAACTTATCATGACTTCTCTACCATTCATTTTACCGGAGGCATTACGAATAGAATCTTTTAAACCCGTTTTCTTTTGAGTATTCTTTAATCGATCCTCATAAGCTTGTGTATCGGTCCAGTTCAACGGGTCTCGACTTTCAACTTTAGCGTCATGCTCCTTAAACTTGCCATCATCAAACAACATTTTAAAATATTCCTCAGAGCCAATTCTCACATGAAAATCATCTTCTGGACTCACATAATTATTCTTAGCAAGATCCTCTGTATCAATGATTTTACCTGTTGGAGTTTTATACCATAATCCTTTTGGTGTATCTTTTTTCTCTTCTGTTGAGGTCTGAATATTTTTCTTTTTTCTTCTAAACCAAGCCATATATCAATTTCTATAGGGTAAAAGTACAAATAATATTTAAAGCAGATAAAATAAGCTGATTTTTCACGGGTGAAAAATCAGCTTAAATTTTAAATTTCTAAGAGTTGATTACAATCTATCGATATTGTTTAAATCTTCGAAAGCTTTCTTCAATCTTTCGTTGAATGCTTTTTCTCCTTCTCTCAACCAAACTCTTGGATCATAATATTTTTTATTCGGAAGATCATCTCCGTCTGGGTTTCCAATTTGAGATTGGATGTAACCATGCTTATCTGCAAAATAATCTCTAACACCGCTCATAAATGCATATTGCTGATCGGTATCTATGTTCATTTTAATTACACCATATCCAATAGCTTCTTGAATTTCAGCTTCAGAAGAACCTGAACCTCCGTGGAATACAAAATTAACTGGCTTCTCAGCAGTTCCTCTTTCTTTTTGAATATAGTCTTGAGAATTCTTCAAGATTTTTGGAGTTAAAACAACGTTTCCTGGCTTGTAAACCCCGTGAACATTACCAAAAGCTGCAGCAATTGTGAAATCATCTGAAACTTCTTTTAATCTATCATAAGCATATAAAACCTCTTCTGGCTGTGTATATAATTTAGAAGTATCCACATCTGTGTTATCCACACCATCTTCTTCACCTCCAGTAATACCTAATTCGATTTCTAAAGTCATACCCATCTTTGCCATGCGCTCGAAGTATTTAACAGAAATGTCAATATTTTCTTCGATTGGCTCTTCAGATAAGTCTAACATGTGCGAACTATAAAGCGAGTGTCCGTGTGTTTTGAAGTAAGCTTCGTTAGCTTCCATTAAACCATCAAACCAAGGCAATAATTTCTTAGCACAGTGGTCTGTATGCATAATGACAGTAGCTCCATAAGCTTTTGCCATTTCGTGTACATGTTTTGCGCCTGAAACTGCACCTAAAATAGCTGCTTTCTGGCCGTCGTTAGATAATCCTTTACCAGCATTAAAAGCTGCTCCTCCGTTAGAAAACTGAATAATTACGGGTGCATTTACAGCAGCAGCAGTTTCCATTACGGCGTTCATAGTATTACTACCAATTACGTTTACTGCAGGCAATGCATACTTGTTTTCTTTAGCGTCTGCAAAGATTTCAGAAACTAATTTTCCGGTAGCAACACCGGCAGGAAATTTTCTACTCATGGTTTTAATTTTTCGTTTCCCACAAATATAAGGAATTGAAAATACATTTGTTTAACATAATTCAATGATTTTTACTGCCTAACTCCAAGCTCTTTATACTTTAATTTTCATCTAATAAAGATGTTGTTTTTGTTTAGAAGTATATTTAAAACTTAATTCGAAACTCCAACAAAGTCATAAAAATCAAGTCATTAGATTCCATTTAATTCAATTTTATTATAATTTATTAAATTAAAAACAGAACAAACATCATATTTTTAAGTATATTCAGCACTTCAAAGAAGATATTTAGCAATGAAAAAGATTAGCTTAGGTCAATCCATGATTCCCATCGTCGTTTTAATCGCTTTTCTGGCATTAAATGTTTACGTTTTTGAATCGGATGCAACTTATGGCTCAAATCAATTTTCATTGTTATTAGCCGCTGCGGTTGCTGCTATCATTGGCATCTCCAATGGAGTTAAATTTGAAGAGATCTTAGAACGAATTTCCTCCAACCTTAAATCTACTACTCCCGCTATTTTAATTTTACTATTTGTAGGCTCTCTTGCTGGAACCTGGCTTTTAAGCGGAATTGTTCCCGCCATGATTTATTATGGTTTAAACATTCTTACGCCTACCATCTTCTTTGTTGCTTGTGTTTTGATTTGTATTGTCGTTTCTATGGCAACAGGTAGTTCGTGGACAACGAGTGCCACCATTGGTATTGCATTGATAGGAATTGGAAACGGATTGGGTTTAGATTCAGCGATGACGGCGGGAGCTGTGCTTTCTGGAGCTTATTTTGGCGATAAAATGTCTCCACTTTCTGACACCACTAACCTTGCTCCGGCCATTGCTGGAACAGACTTAAATACGCACATTAAATACATGACCATTACAACCGTGCCTACGATTATTGTTACCATTATTGTGTTTTTAATTTTAGGATTTACCGCTTCCATTCATGGAAATATTGACAAAGAGATTGTTCAGAATTTAATTGCTGATAACTTCAATGTGAGTCCGTGGTTATTTACTGTTCCTTTATTGGTAATTATTTTAATTGTCATGAGGGTTCCACCTTTAATGGCGCTGCTAGTTGGAACGGTTTTAGGTGGTTTGGCCGCGATTATATTTCAGCAAGATTTATTATTACAAATGTCGGGAGCGGAAAGCCTAAGCTCAGTTGAAACCTATCGAATTGTAATGAATAGCATTACGGTGGATACCATAATTCCGGTGGAAGAAGTTAGGTTAGAAAATGGAACTTTATTAAATCTCGGCGGTTTATTTGAACAAGGTGGAATGGCAGGAATGCTTGGTACGGTTTGGTTAATAATTTGTGCCATGGCATTTGGTGGAGTTTTAGAAGCTATCGGAGCCTTGAAAAGAATTTCAGAGTTTTTCTTAGGCTTATTTCAGTCTGTTTTTGGCTTATTTGCCAGCACCGTTGCAACTGCATTAGCATTAAATATTACTGCATCTGATCAATATTTATCGATTGTGGTTTCAGGCAAAATGTTCTCTGAGGCATATAAAGATAAAGGATTAGCTCCAGAAAACTTAAGTAGAACCTTAGAAGATTCAGCCACTGTTACCTCTGTGTTAGTTCCTTGGAATACCTGTGGCGCTTATCATTCCAAAGTATTATTGGGTGAAGCAGGCAACATGTCGTTTATACCTTATGCAATTTTCAACTATTTAAGTCCATTTATGACTTTATTAGTGGCTGCCATTGGCTATAAAATCAGGATGCGCGGAGAAGAAAAAGAATCCATTTTTTCTTAAAAACTCTTTTAATTTATCTGATTAAAAGCTTCTTCACATTCATTTTATTCCTGCTGCTAATTCTTTTATATTTGTACGAGAAGAACTTTTTTAAGACTTTTAATGCTCAATGGTTTTGAATTTAAATAATTTAAACTCATTTCAGTTCTTATTGTTAAATTTTAAAAATATATCCAATGAAAATATATCCAATAGAATGCGGAAATCTTAAGTTAGATGGTGGTGCTATGTTTGGCGTAGTTCCTAAGACTATTTGGACAAAAACCAATCCTGCAGACGACCAAAACATGATTGATATAGCTACGCGCTCCCTTTTGATTGAAGATGGCGATCGTTTGATTTTAATCGATACGGGAATGGGCAACAAGCAGTCAGATAAATTCTTTGGATATTATTATTTATGGGGAAATCACGATATCGATAGCTCTTTAGCTCAATATGGCTTTACGCGTGACGATGTTACCGATGTATTTTTAACTCATTTACATTTTGATCACTGTGGTGGAGCAATTCAATGGAATAAAGACAGAACAGGATATGAGCCAGCTTTCAAAAATGCTAAATTCTGGTCAAACAAAGATCATTGGCAATGGGCTGTGGAGCCAAATCCAAGAGAAAAGGCATCGTTTTTAACAGAAAATATTCAGCCGATTAAAGAAAGTGGACAATTAAATTTCATTGATGTTCCTCAGGATAATTTCAATGGAACGACTCCCCTTGGTTTTGATGTAATTTTTGTGGATGGTCATACCGACAAACAAATGCTTCCAAAAATTCAATACAAAGACAAAACGATTGTTTACACAGCTGATTTAATTGCAACGGCAGGGCATGTTCCTTTGGTTTATGTTATGGGATATGATACTAGACCTTTATTAACCATTAAAGAAAAAGAAATTTTCTTAGATAAGGCTGTTGATGAAAATTGGATTTTAGCTTTCGAGCACGATGCACATAATCAGTTAGCCACCCTAAAACGCACCGAAAGAGGTGTTAGAATTGATGAAACATTCACATTTAATGAAGTTTTTGGTGAGTAAGCATTACATTTTTGCAATCGCAGTAGTATATCTTCTTTTTTCTTGGTCTTGTGCCAGAAAAGGAAGACCCGATGGTGGACCTAAGGATATAACGCCACCGGTTTTGTTGCAATCGATTCCAGATACATTTAGCACGAATGTAGATACGAAAATCAAAAAGATTGAACTAAACTTTGATGAGTACGTAACATTGAAAGATTACATGAAAAATGTAATTATTTCGCCGCCAGTTGATCCTCAGCCTATATTTACGCCAACAGGAATGGCAGCCAAGAAGGTGACTGTTGAGTTTTCTGGAGAATTACAACCAGAAACCACTTACACCATCAATTTTGGTCAAAGTATTCAAGATAATAACGAGGGAAATCCACTCTCCTACTTTTCTTATATTTTCTCTACCGGCGATAAAATCGACTCGCTTGAGGTAAATGGAAAAGTGAATAACATGGGCGAAAGAAAGTTGCCAGAAAATGTGATTGCAGCTCTTTACCGAATTGATTCTACTTATAATGATAGTTTAATTTATAAGCAAAAACCTTATTACGTTGCAAAATTAGATTCAGCGAATCAATTTTCGCTTAAATATCTACGTTCGGGTTCGTATAGATTAGTTGCGTTTAATGATGAAGTTGCAAATACTAAATTAGATCCTACCAAGGAGAAATTTGCTTTTTATCCTGAAACCGTAGAAGCTGGGAGTAGTGCTAATTATGATTTAAATTTATTTAAGTTAAATCAGCCTTACAGAGCCAAAGAAGTTGCTCAAGTAGATTATGGTAAATTAGAATTTTACTTTGAAGGTAAACCTGAAAAAGTAGACATTCAAGCATTGGAACCTACTTTCAAGACTTCTAAAATTTATCACAAGGCTTATTCAGATACAGCAACCTTATATTTTAATCCAAGCATAGATTCATTGACTGAAAAGCGCGTTCGTATGCGTTTTGCTGTGAATCACATGGATAAAATTGATTCTTTACCACCTGTGATTTATCAAACAGAAAAATACACGCCACTTAAGGTTTATGGCAGAAACTTGGATTATGTTCCAGGGAAGATGTATGAGATTGAGGCAAATTATCCGCTAGACACCTTGGATAAATCTTATATATCTGTGGTTAAAGATTCAATTGATTTAGACTTTGAAGTGAAACGATTGAAGCATAATAAATTTGGTTTAGACTTTCCTATTGAATTTAATTCAAAATATAAAATTGCGGTTTTACCTGAAGCTGCTAAGGATTATATGCAACGAACCAATGATACTTTAAACCTAAGTTTTGGAGTAAAAGAATCTAGAGACTTCGGTAACCTCATCTTGAACATTCAGAACAAGCCTGAAGCTCCTTTTTGGTTAAAGTTGATGAATGCGCAGGATAGAGAAGTTACTTCAGTCTATGGCACAAAGGCAAAGCATGAGTTTAAACATCTAAAACCAGGAGAATATTATTTTAAACTCTTGGTAGATGAAAACGCTAATGAGCGATATGATACGGGAGATTGGTATGAACAAAAACAACCAGAACCGATTTATATTTATCAAGAAAATGTAACGGTTCGTGCGTATTGGGACATTGAGGAAACCTGGGTATTAGGTTCTTCTAATCAAAAATCTACAGAAGCACCAGAGAAAAAGGATATAGAGGAGTTGATGGATACACGTCCGAGAACTTTGGATCTACCTTAATATTTTCTTTAAAGTGGTAGTTTAAACATTCCATTTAAAAGCATTAAAAAAGCCCCAACTTGAAGACTTAAATCAATTAGGGGCTTTTCACTTTGTTTAAAGTTAATCTTTCTTATTAATTTCAACACGAGATAGTTGATTCGGAGCGCGGTCTGGATTGTCGTGGAAATCCTTTCTTTGCTGGCAAGCAACAATTTGCGAAGCCAAAGAGCGACCAACGGAAGCTCCTTTGGCGAGATAAATTGTCTTGTTGGCAGAGAAAGATTGGAACAGAAAGCCAGTTAAGCCGCCCAAATAAAACCTTATCTCCTACTTATGAACTAATTATTAAAACAAAAAAAAGAGGCCCTATAGACCTCTTTTATATTTTGTGTTAACTGAATTTTAGTAATCGTAGCTGTTGTAAGTTTCGCCACCGAAATCCCAAGTTAATCCGAATCTTAATGTGTTTTCTAAAGCGTTGTTTACGTTGTTAGTCGGAATTAAATAAGAGAAATCTAATCCAAATGCGTTAAATCTCATTCCAGCACCTAAAGTAGCGTATTGTCTTGCTCCTTTTTCCATACTTTCGTGGAAATAACCAGTTCTAAACGCGAATGCATTGTTGTAAACATATTCAGCTGAAAGTGCCCAAGTGAACTCTTTTAACTCTTCTGAGAAACCACCTGGAGCATCGCTAAATGAATTGAAAATTCCCGAAACAACACCGTCATTAGGAATCGCCCAATAATCTACATTTCCGTCGTTGTTAACATCCACAGGCACACTTGGCGTAGGAACCAATAATTTGTTCACCTCTACTCCTGCTGTTACTTTGTTGTAATCGTCTAATAAGAAATCAAACGCCCCTCCCAAACGCATATTGGTTGGTAAGAAAGATCCAGTTTCTTGATCATCTGTATAGCTAATTTTTGGTCCAATATTACTGATGTTGAAACCACCTCTAATTCTACCGTCGAAGCTATTGAAGTTGATTCTCTCCGTTTGGAAATAACCTGCTACGTCCACCGCGAAAGAGCTTCCCGCTTTGGTCAATGCGTCTTGGTCATTGTTAAATAAATCTGAGCGAATATATCTTGCGGCAACCGCCATACCATAATAGTCACTTAGTTTCAAACCATAAGAAACGTCAATTGAAAACTCGTTTGGTTTTGCCTGACCCAAGCTAGTGATTTCACCTCCAACCAACTCTGTTAAATCCACCTGTCCTAAGTTGAAGTAATAAATACTTGCTGCTACCGTACTTCTTTCTTCTTCACCTAAATAAGTGTAGAATGTACCGTTTAGCAAGAATACATCGTCTGTAATTTCACTTAAATAAGGTGTATATGAAATACCAACTCCTGAATAGTTTTTGGCGAAAACATATTTTGCAGGGTTCCAATATTGTGAGAAGGCATCTGGAGAAGTTGCAACTCCCATATCACCTAAACCACCCGCACGAGCATCTGGAGAAATTCTTAAGAAAGGTGCACCTGTTAGAACCGGTCTGTTGGCTTCTTGAGCCCAAATACATCCTGTTAATACAACCAACAGGATCAAGCTTAATTTATTTTTCATAGGTTTCGCAATATAATGTATTTTCATTTTTAAAGATTCAAAATTAAGATTTATTTTAATATTACAAGCTTCTCTGTTTCGGAAGCTGTGCCTTTACAACTTTCGGGGTTGGCTCCTTTTATAATGGTCTTATATATATAGACGCCTTTTCCGATTTTATTACCAAAGTCATCTAAACCATCCCAAGGAATTCCGAATTTATCGGTTCTATATCCTTCTCTAAAGGGTGCTGAAGATACTTGTTGGCGAATCGTTTTCACTAATTTACCTGCAATACTGAAAATTTGAACTTGAACTTCTAGGGCTTCTGGGCAATTATGCTCAAAATGGAAATAAGTCTGATTGGTAAATGGATTGGGCCAATTCATCAATCGATTCATATGCAATTGTTGGTCGCCGTTGTCCATAACTATAAAATCTAACGTTTCGGTTGTGGAATTATTGTTAATATCCCAAACTCTAAAAGTAACGGTATGCTCGCCTAATTCTAAATCACTCAATTTATATAATACACGTCCTTTTTGGAAATCTCTAACATTTGGATTGATACAAGGCGAAGCATCTCCTCCCTCGAAATATTCGTTCAACACGGTGGTAGTACTAATCTTTCCATCTAGTAAATAAGTTATATCATGTCCGATTCCGGCTCCTGTTGCATTAATTCCTGTACTATCTACAACACATGCCAATAAATAGGGGCTTCTATCGGTAATTCCACCATTGGCAAAGTTTAAGTTGTTCATATATAAACCAACCACCGGACCTTCGTCATCATTTACTCCATCTGGGTTAATGTCTCCTACCAAGATATCATTCTTATACGTCATCCCGTCTACCTCGTTATTATGCGCATACAATGAAATCTTTCCTTCACCTACATCGAAGTTAATGTCTTTTGGCACATAGAATTCTAATTTGTAGTTACCATTTTCCACAGAAGTGCTACCTCTATATATGGCATCTACTTGTTCCGTGAATTCTAATACATCGATATTTCCATCGTTGTTTAAAGTTGTTCTCTCTACTGCCTTATCGAATAAAGTTCCAGTGATTTCTCCATTAAAGTTAGCATCCACCTCAGAATTGCTGCCGTTTAAAACTTTACCTTCAAAACTCACAAAATCTAAGGCGCGCAGAGTTCCTGTAAACGCATCTGCAGGCTCTCCATTAATTTTATCAATCGTGATTTCTCTTGGAGGGCGAGCAAGTGAGATGAGTGGATCACCAATTAAATTAATACTCAAACCTTCGTCTCCTAAATTATAATCAAGCTTGGCTAAACGCAAGGCTTCTCCGATTGGCAAGAATTTATCGCCATCTTCTTGAAATAATCTCCGAATAATTTTGTCATTAATACCCAATCCATAGACCACCGCGATTTCTCTACTGGTTGTCAGCATAGCTACCGAACCACCGTTTGGGTTTTTAATCAACATTTCTCCACCAGAATCAATTTGTGGAATATCCCAAACTGTAAAATCACAAGTAACCGTAACAAAAACAGGCAAACGACTATATTGCTGCTGAAAGTTGGTGAGCTCTCTAATTTCATTTGGTGTAAATACCCTTTCCTGTGCCCAACCATTTACACCACCATGACCGAAGTAGTTTACCAAAAGAGTCCCGGTTTCGATTCCATTTACAATAGCATCGGTAACTGCTGGATAACGCAATCCACCTGAGCTACCTTCTTGTAAAAAAGCATCTATGTATAATTTCCTTAAAGTATAAGCTGGCTCATTTTGCTCTAAAAATTGAGCAGCATCTTGATCAACTGTATGATGGAAAGCGTTGTTTGGTCCTGGGTTATCATCGTCTACCACAAACATGATTTTAGATCGCCAATCTCCGAATGGACTTCCTAAGTTGCTATCTGGACTAAAATAACTCAAAGTCTTATCGACCAACACTTTGGCTTCGGCACGAGTGGCTGCGGGTAATCTCCCAATAGCAATATCGATTTGAAGCGGATGTAAACCTACATCGGTATCGTCTAACATTCCATAAAAATCATCAGAAACATAGGTTGTCCCCAGTCCTCTACTCGCCTCTGATTGATAAGTCGGAACCATATTGGTATTATTCGGAATTCTCTCTTTAAAATCATAAGATCCATCACCTAAAAGTAAAGCATATTTAAGATTCCCATGCTCGTATAGCATTTTAAAAAAATCTCTAATCGCACTAATATCCTGCGACCCCGAACCAAATTCATTATATACTTGCTCAGTCGTCACAACCGCTGTGTTTACTCCGCTATACAATTGATGTGCGTTTGCTAATCTTTCGGCCTCAGCTTTATATTCAGGATAGGTTACAATTACATAATCTACATTGGAAATTGTACTAATCGCTTGGTTATCGATATGTTCTACAAATTTTGGACTTAATGCTTGCTCTTTATTGAAGGCAATAAATTCATTCTTATAATTAGAACTTGTTGTTCTAAACTTATAAGTACCTCCTTCTGAAACTAGCATTTTAGCGTTTACTCTATCCGAAACATCCCAAACCATTTGAGGTGAACCAATTAAATTAAAATCGTAAACCGTATTTTCATTCAAGTCTTCTAGCCATCTAAACCCTAATTGTTGATTATTAAAAGCTAAGCTCTGTTTAAAGCTTAATCTCACATAATCTAAATAAACACTTGCTGCTGGATTCGAAGAATTATTGAGAATTAAATTTAAACTAAAAGGTAGATTACCCGTAAACTCGCTATTTCCCATTCTCACCTCAAAAAGCGCATTGGCTCCACCAGCAAAACTAGTTGTTCCAACAGTTGCTCCATTCAAATTTACATCTACACTGGTATTTCCTGCGTTTACACCAACATAGCGGTATTCTATTCGGCCAGTCCCCACCATATTACCCGTGTGATTTAAATTGATATTAAAATCATTATCTCTGGCTAAATTCTGTCCAAACCATTGTCGACCTACATTATATATATTGATATTATCTTTTTCGTAAAATAAGACTTGATCGAAATCTCCTTTGCTAGCAACTGCGTTTTCTTGAATATTTTCAAGCTGAACTCTTTTACCATTTCCTGGACTTTCGAAATTTATAAAGTAATAAGCTTTATCTTCATACAAGTGCTTAGAATGTCTTGGGTAGATTGAATTAGAAATCCTATCGATTCCATTAGGCCCCTGGGCATAAAACAAGAAATAATCTGACTCGTCGAAGCTACCATCTTCTAAACCTTCGGCATAAATCGCATTTTCTTGGAGTCCATTGTATCTAAAATCCCCTGGATTCTCTGGAAGCATCATTCCTCCATTACCATAAATTTTAAATTTACTGGGGTTAAAATCTGTTGGTATTCCATTTTGCCTTAAAAAAGCCTTATCTATTTTATATATACCTGTGGTATCGACGCTGATTTTATAGAACCTTCCATTGCTTGCATTTAAAACGGCAGGCGGTGGCGTACGGTACGTAGTAGAGTTGGTAGGAATAGTACGGTTTGAATTAACTACTTCAAAACTTGTAATCTGATAGGCTCTATTTTCGTCGCGATAAAGCCCTGTAATATCTAAAGCTTTATGAATAGCTTTACCACCTTTCATGGTTTTAATCCAAAATTCTGGCTCTTTGGGAAGGTCGGCAAACTGCACATCTCCCAATTCTTTTCTTGATATTTCTTTGGACTGAATATTTTGGATTTCAAAATTATCAAGACCACTTGCTACTTCCTGATAATAAAAGTGGGCTATATTTTTTGAATCTAAATAATTTCCAGTTGATTGGATACTTGGAACAAAAACCGTATTTTCGCCAAACGAATTTATTTCTGACTTAGCTTTCCAAGTTAATTGAAAGCTCTGTGCAGCGAGTGAATTCAGTGAAAAGAGGAGGAAGATATATAAATAGTATTTCATTTCAAATCTAAACGTTTAATAGAAATTTTTATTTCGATTACAATAAAAAAATTAAGTAATCGTTATGAAAGAGCAAAGTAAAATTGCAATATTCGTTGTAAATTTTTTTCTTTGCAAGATATATAAAAGTTGAAAACAAATAAATCAAATGAATAAAAGTAAGTTCATTTTAGTTCTTACCCTGATGACATCCCTTGTATTCCTAAGCTGTGGAGGCGGCGGAGGCAGCAAAGGTGGTGGGACTAAGAATTTTACCAGTCGTTCTGGATGGAAACCTAACGACCAAAAAGGTTGGATGTTTACCGGGAAAAAGAACAAAGAGAAAGCGTGGGTCGGAATGGTTTATATTGAAGGTGGTTCTTATACCATGGGTCAAGTTAAAACCGATGTGATGCGCGATTGGAACAATACGCCGAGACGTATGCAAGTTCGTTCTTTTTATTTAGGAGATGCAGAGGTTACAAACTACGAGTATCGTGAGTATATGGCGTGGATGGCTTATGTATTCCCATCAAGCGACCCAAATAACAAATTAATTAATCAAGGTATTCTACCTGATACATTGGTTTGGGGTAATAAATTATCTCGCAACGAATTATTTGTTAATGAATATTTAAGAAATCCTTCTTTCGACTATTATCCAGTTGTTGGTGTTTCTTGGCTACAGGCAGAAAGATACTGTGAGTGGTTAACAGACAGAGCTAACGAAAAAGCGATGATGGAGAAAGGATATATCGACAAGGATTTATACTTAAATGAAGAGGTTAACTTAGGTTCTAATCACTTTAACACAGATAAATTCCAACAAAGTCCTGATCAAGTATTTGAGGGGGATAATGTAATCGATACGGCTAGAATCTTGAAAGAAGTGAAAGTAAAAACTCCTAACTCAAGAATTAACTATCGTGCAACCATGAATTCAAACTTGGTATCTCAATTTAGACTTCCAACAGAAGCTGAATGGGAATATGCTGCTTTAGCTTTACCAGCTGATCGTACTTATAACCATTATGAAGGCAAGGACATTGCTGGATACTCATTAAGAGAGGAGCGCGGTAGAAAACGTGGTGACTTCATCGAAAACTTCAAACAAGGTCGTGGTGACTACTCCGGTATTGGAGGTTGGGGTAATGATGGTTCTGCCATTACCAATGATGTTAAGAAATTTAAAGCAAATCCATTTGGATTACACGGTATGCTAGGTAACGTTGCTGAGTGGACTGCGGATGTATATCGTCCAATCATTGACGACGAAGCAAATGACTTCAACTACTTCCGTGGTAATATCTATACAAGAAGAATTGAAAATCCAGATGGAGGTTACGAAACTTACCAAGAAGGTGAAGTTCAATATGACACTTTAGACAATGGTCAGTTATTGGCAAGAGGTTTACCAGGACACTACAAAAAAGAAGTTATCGAAGATGCTAGAGATTACCGTGATGGTGACTACAGATCTTCTCTAGAACTCGCTGGTGAGGATATCGATCCAGATGCAACCAACGATGCCATGTATAATTCGCCTGTAAGAAACTTCGTAGTTGCTGATGATGGTAGAGTTATCATGGAGAAAGATGAAAACCAAAGATTCACTGATATAAGCAAGTCGCTTAGAGTTGTTAAAGGTGGTTCTTGGAAAGATGACATCTATTGGTTAGATCCAGGTCAGAGAAGATACCTTAACGAAGGTTCTGCAGCTGCATGGGTAGGATTCCGTGTAGCACAAGACTATACAGGAAACGAAGAAATGGGAGGAAAGCGCAGCAAGAGAGGCGTTAAATAATCCAACAACATTTATATATTTAAAAAGAGAGCTTAATCGCTCTCTTTTTTTATGCTTTTATTTTATCTTTATATCATGAATGTAAAAGAATTTTATCCACTATTTCTTAAGTCAACAGGTGTGTGCACCGATACTAGAAAAGTTGAAAAAGGGAATGTATTTATCGCTTTGAAAGGTGATAACTTTAATGGTAATGAATACGCTAGTCAAGCTTTAAAAGGAGGCGCCATGGCAGCTATAGTTGATGAAGCAGAATTTGCTAAACCAGAAGAAAATATTTATTTGGTTGAGGATGGATTGAATTTTTTACAAAACTTAGCACAATATCATCGTTTACAATTAGACATTCCCTTTATTGGATTGACGGGCAGCAATGGAAAAACCACCACCAAGGAGTTAATTGCTACTTGTTTAGAACCTAAGTATAAAGTAGCCTACACTCAAGGAAACTTAAACAATCATATTGGTGTTCCTCTTACTATATTATCCATAGATGCTTCCCATGAGATTGCAGTCATAGAAATGGGTGCTAATCATATGGGGGAAATTGCTGATTTGTGCGAAATTGCTCAACCTGATTTTGGCTATATCACCAATTTTGGAAAAGCACACATAGAAGGCTTTGGAAGTAAGGAAGGAGTGATCAAGGCTAAATCTGAGTTATATCAATTTTTAAGAAAAACCAATGGCACTGCGTTTATAAATGTGGATGATCCGATTCAACTAGAAAAATCTACAGATTTAAAAACCATTAGGTTTGGTTTTGAACAAAATACTACTTACAATTTTAATAGAGCTTCTGAAAACGGTTTGGCAGCCATTCAATATAAAGACTCCTCCTTACAAACTCATTTAAGCGGGAATTATAACGAACCGAATATTGCAGCTGCCGCCAGTATAGCTTTACATTTTGGTGTATCGGCTATTGAAATTCAGAAAGCACTGGCATCCTATCACCCTAATTTGAATCGCTCACAAGAAATTGAAAAAGACGGACGAAAAATCCTTTTAGATGCTTATAACGCGAATCCAACTTCTATGGAAGCTGCTCTGCGTAACTTTGCTACTTTAGATGGTTCTAA
>CAZKJO010000035.1:0-11169 GCA_964553105.1 uncultured Weeksellaceae bacterium
TTACTTTAAATTCTCTGCAAGGAAGCCCATCATAGCTTTATATAAATCCATTCTGTTCTCTTCTTTTCCAAAACCATGACCTTCATCGTATTTCACCATATAAGGCACATCGATTCCGTTTTCTCTTAAACCTCTCACGATTTGATCACTTTCGTCTATATTCACTCTCGGATCATTGGCACCTTGAACTACAAAAAGAGGTTTTTTAATTTTATCAATATGAAAAACTGGTGAAACTTCGTTCATAATTTCCTTCTCTTCTGGAATGGATTGATCATACCAAATTGCCTTTAAAATAGATAAATAAGGAGCCCAATAAGCTGGAATGGTTTCCATAAAGGTGAATAAATTAGAAACACCCACATAATCAATTCCACAGGCATATAAATCTGGCGTTTTGGTTAAACCTCTTAAAACCGCATAACCACCATGGCTTCCACCATAAATCGCTACTTTTTTAGCGTCAATCCATCCTTGTTCAATTATATATTGTAATCCATCTTCTACATCATCCATCGCTTTTCGACCGATTTGCTTGAAGCCACTTCTAAAGAATTCTTTTCCATATCCACCACTAATTCTGAAGTTAACATGCAAAGTCGCATATCCTCTACTCGCAAACAACTGCGCCTCTGGATTGAATCCCCAAGAATCTCTAATCCCTTGTGGTCCACCATGTGGATTTACAATCACAGGTACTTTATTAGCATCAATCGCCTCTTTAGGCAACGTGATATAACCATGAAGTTTAATACCATCTCTACTCATAAAAGAAATCGGACGCATTTCTGCCATATCATCTTCATTTAACTGCGGCATCAAGTCAAATAACAACTTGAACTCATCTTCTTGAACATCGTAGGAGTAATATTTACCATACAGTCTATCACTAGTGATATAAAGCAAATACTGACTTTCATCGTCGGTTTTTCCTGTGATATGATATTCATAATCACCAAATTCAGAGGTAATTCTATCATGTAATTTTTTGTAATAATCACTAACTGGGATGATATTAAACTTTTCACCTTCATAGTAAAAATAATCTAATTCCCAATTCCTATTTCTTGATAAACTCGCTCCAGAAACATCATATTCTGGATGAGAAAAAAGCTTTTTAAGAACCTGACCTTGTTTTAAATCATATTTTAAAATCTCGGTTTTATCTGATGCTAAGTTAGAAATCACATAAGCTTCATCGGCATTCTCCGATGCATAATCGAAATTAATGATTCCAAAAGTATCATCCCATTGGGTAGTTTTAATTAATTTAAATTCATCATCAATCTTATAATATAACTCAGAATTAATTCCATCTTTTAATCTAGAGAACCCTCTTAAATTTCCGTCTTTGTCGAATTCATATCCCATAATTGGATTTTCTAAATCCGTGTTTTCATACAATTGATCAATTTCTCCCGTGTTAATATTGATTTTATATGGATCAAAGACTTGAGGATTATTTTTATTCATAGAAACAATCATATGGTCTTCATCTTCCTTTAAGAAAGCTAAAATCTCGACCTTCACGCCATCATAAGGAGTTAATTCCTTTTGATTTTTTCCAGATACATCTACTGCAAACAAATGATAATCTTCATTTCCGCCTTTGTCCATTACATAAATCAGACGATTATCATTGGCCCAACCATAACCTCTAATCAACTCGTCGCCTTCTTCAATAATGCGTTGCGTTTTGCCAGTTGCAATATTTTTGACGAAAACATGATTTTTAAGTTTTTCATCTTTTTGACGATAACTCATGTAAGTTCCTTTCGGAGAAAGTTTGAACTGAGAAGAATCAGGTTTAGCAAAATAATCCTTAACCGAATATTTATAATCACCTTGTTCTTTCTCAGCTAAAGCTTTTAACTCAGTATCGGAACTCGGAAGAGAAATATCACCAGGTTTTTCAGCTTCACCAAAAGTCAAAGTTAAAGGCAATTCCATGGGACCTTGTTTAAACGTTCCTTCAATAGTATTTCCGTGGATTTTTCCGGTATAATTTAAACCTGCTTGAGCTAAGGATAAACTAAGCTCATCCTCTTCAAACACTATTTTATCCAATGGAATACCGATGGCGCCTTGTGCTGGACTATCCATAGTGGCTGTTAATACGTCATTTTCTTCAGAAATATGGAAAGTTAAAGCAAGCTTTTGTCCATCAACTTCTAGTGTTCCGCTCCAATCTCCTTTTATATTATATGTTGTCATATTTTTATATCATTGTTGTGTTAACAATAGTATTAAATAATTTTTAGTTTCACATAAAGCTTAATTTTAAAAATTAAAATTCACTCCAGGATTAATTAAATAAAATTCTGCATTAAACTCCTATAAATCAACATGATTTTAAATTCTCAAGTATTATTTATAGGTTATATTATGTTTTATAAATGGATAACATAAATCATTCAATTTCTACTGAATCTAAGATTTATAAGTTTTAACTTTACGTTTTAAATCAGAAAAATGAACAAAGGAATATATATCGCAACCCTAGAGTCGCATTCAGGAAAGTCTATGATTAGCTTAGGTTTAATGAACACTTTAGTAGGAAAAACTGCAAAAGTGGGATACTTCAGACCTGTAATTGACAGCGGTGATAGGAACGAGAAAGACAATCACATTGAAACTATTTTAAAACATTTTCAGATTGATATTCCTTATGAAGAAACTTATGGACTCACCAGAGCCGAGATTATTCAAAATAGAAATCTTGGGCGAATTGGTGCGTCTCTAGAAATAATTATCGAAAAATATAAAAAGCTAGAACAAAAGTTTGATTTTGTTTTAGTTGAAGGTAGTGACTTCTCTGGCGAGGGAAGCGTTTTTGAATTCGACTGGAACGTAAATATCGCTAAAAACCTAGGGATTCCTGCGATTATTGTTAGTAGTGGAGTGGGTAAGACTATGCAAGAATTCATCAGAAGTTTGCAGATGGCCTATGAGACATTTAAGCGTGACGATGTAGATGTAATTGCTCTTGCTGCGAATAAGATTCAACCTAAAAACTTAAAGTCAGTTCAAAAGGAAATGAAAAAATTCTTACCTGAAAAGGTTGAAATTTTCACGATTCCTTTAATTGAAAATTTAAATAACCCGAGTTTAAAAGAAATTAAAGATCATTTAAAAGGTAGAGTCATAATTGGCAAAGAAAAACTAGGCAACCAATCTGGTAGTTTTGCTGTAGGCGCGATGCAACTGCGCAACTTTTTGGGTCATATCAAGGAAAATAGCTTGGTTATCACACCAGGTGATCGCGCAGACATTATAATGGGAACTTTACAAGCTCATATTTCTAAAAACTACCCAAATATTTCGGGGATGATTTTGACTGGAGGATTACTTCCTGATCGTTCTATTGTTAAGCTTATGGATGGTTTGACAGATGTTGTTCCTATAATCGCAGTTAAGGAAGGGACTTTTGAGGTAACCAATAAAATCGGAGATATTCAGTCTAACATTAACGCTGAGAACATTTCGAAAATTATTTCTTCTATTTCTACTTTTGATGAGTATGTTCCAGCAGAGAAATTCTTGAAAAACATTGCGGAATTCCAAAGCAATGTTATGACACCGCACATGTTCCAGTATGATTTAATGCAACGTGCAAAAACGCAGAGGAAACGTATTGTTTTGCCTGAAAGCGAAGACGATAGAATTCTAACTGCCGCAGTTAGATTGAGCAAAATGGACGTGGTAGATATTGTTTTATTAGGTGAAGAAAAGAAAATTAAAGAACAAATTTCAAGTCTTGGTTTAAATTTAGATTATAGTAAAATCAGCATTATTAATCCAAAAACGTTTGATCGTTTCAACGAGTATGTTGAAACACTTTATGAGTTGAGAAAACATAAAAACGTAAACATGGATATGGCCAAGGACATGATGAATGATTCTGCCTACTTTGCCACCATGATGATTTACAAAGGAGACGCAGACGGAATGGTTTCGGGTGCTGCTCATACAACACAGCATACGATTAGACCTGCATTACAATTCATTAAAACCAAACCAGGAAGTTCGATAGTTTCTTCCGTTTTCTTTATGTGTTTAGACGATAGAGTTTCCGTATTTGGTGATTGTGCGATTAATCCAAATCCAAATGCTAAAGAATTGGCCGAAATTGCTATTTCAGCGGCAGACAGTAGTGCCGCCTTTGGTATTGAACCTCGTGTTGCTATGCTTTCTTACTCATCTGGAAGTTCTGGAAAAGGTGCTGACGTAGATAAAGTTAGAGAAGCAACACAAATCGTTAAAGAGTTAAGACCTGATTTAAAAATTGAAGGACCGATTCAATATGATGCTGCCGTGGATGCAAGTGTAGGAAAAAGTAAAATGCCAGATTCCGAGGTTGCAGGACGTGCTTCTGTATTAATTTTTCCAGATTTAAATACTGGAAATAATACCTATAAAGCGGTTCAGAGAGAAACAGGTGCTTTGGCCATTGGCCCAATGTTGCTAGGCTTGAATAAACCTGTAAATGATTTAAGTAGAGGTTGTACCGTTGAGGATATTTTCAACACAGTAGTTTTAACGGCAATTCAAGCACAAGAAAAGTAAAATTAAAAAATATTGTAGCAACTCTGTTCAGTCCTCAAGTATTTATGGGCACTTTAATTAGTAAGAAATTGAATTAAATACATTTTTAGAATTAATTTTTGGTTAAAAATAAACACAATGCAGTATATTTATCCAAAATGATAACGAATGGATTTTAAGAAGATATTCAATAACAATCAGGAATGGATAGATAGACAGCTTAGCGAGAATTCAAAATATTTTGAGGAACTTAACGCTGGACAAAAACCTGAAATTTTATATATAGGATGTTCTGATTCTAGAGTTCCTGCAGAGGATTTAATGGGCATGAAAGCTGGTGAGCTCTTTGTTCATAGAAATGTTGCCAATGTAGTGAATGCCATAGATCTAAACGCACAAAGCGTTATAAACTATGCTGTTACACATTTAGAGGTAAAGCATATTGTAATTTGTGGTCATTATAATTGTGGTGGTGTTAAAGCTGCTATGGAACCAAAGGATTTAGGTATTTTAAACCCTTGGCTTAGAAACATTAGAGATGTTTATCGCGAACACGCCAAAGAGCTGAACTCTATTGAGGATCAAGCTAAAAGATACGACAGACTTGTTGAATTAAATGTACGAGAACAAGCCATTAACGTTGTTAAAATGGCAGCTGTTCAATGGGCAATGCGTAGTAGAGAAATGAAAATTCATGGTTGGGTTTTCGATATGAGAACAGGCAGGTTGATAGATTTGAAAATCGATTTCGATCAAATATTAGACGAAATCATGGAGATTTATCGTTTAGGAGAATAACACCTAAATTTAGTCGAAAGGCAGTTATTATTGAATTGCTACAGCTTCTCTACTCCTATTAATTATATTTGTCACATGAAGAAAATTTTGATGGCATTTTTGATATCTGGAACATTCATAAATGCACAAGAATATCCCAATAATTTTAGAAATCCTTTAGGAATTGAAAATTATCTCTCAGGTAATTTTGGAGAACTAAGGGGCTTTCATTTTCACTCTGGTCTTGATATTAAAACCAATCAAAGAGAAGGTTATAATATCTATGCCATTGAAGATGGTTATGTTTCAAGAATCAACGTTTCGCCACGAGGTTATGGTAATGCAATTTATATAACGCATCCCAATGGTTACACTTCTGTATATGCGCATATGCAACAGTTCAAAGGAGCCATCGAAACCTACACTAGAGACGAACAATATCAACAACAGAAATTTTCAATAGATATTTCTGTTCCAAAGGATGCCTTACCCGTAAAGAAAGGTGATATCATAGGATTATCAGGTAATTCTGGTAGTTCAGGTGGACCACATTTGCATTTTGAAATTAGAGATTCAAAAACACAAGAAGTTTATAATCCATTTCTTTTTGGCTATGACATTGCCGACACCAAAGCTCCACTTTTAAACGGAATGTATATCTACGCTTTAAATGGAGATGCTGCAGGCAAGAAGAGATATGATTTAGAAGGTGCTCACAAATTTAACTCGCCAATTTATGCGTCTGGTAAAGTCGGAATCGGTGTTAAGGCATATGATAAGCACAACGGTGCGAATAATATGAATGGCGTATATAATATTAAGATTTACGCTAATAATGAGCTTATTTGGGAGTTTACAGCCAATCAATTCGCATTTGATCAAACAAGATATATTAACTGTCAGACAGATTATGCTCAATATATGACCAATAAATCTTGGATTTATCAAGGTTTTCAGGTTCCTGGAAATAAGTTGAGAATGGTTTCTAATCTTAAGAATGATGGAATTATTGACTTAAAAGAAGGTGAAACTTATAACATAAAAGTGGTTCTGACGGATTATGCTAAAAACACAACAGAAGGATCTTTTAAAATCGTAGGAAAGACTCCTCCGGCAACTAAAGAGATTGTGAAAGGCGATAATTATTTGTACTGGGATCGTGAGAATTATTTTAAAAATGATGACATTGAATTATCATTTCCCAAGGAATCTTTCTACGAGGATATTCAGTTAGATTACCAATATAATAACGGCGAATATCATATTCAAAACGATAAAGTGCCTTTGCATAAGTTTTATACGCTGGCTATTTATCCTAAAAACATACCAGTTCATCAGTTGAACAAAGCTGTGATTGCAGTTAAGTATAATTATGGTGGACGAATGACCACCGATTATTTCCCGACCAAATACAAAGACGGAAAATTGATTGCAGATGTTAGGGATTTTGGTGTATTTAAAGTTGAAGTTGACGATAAAGCACCAACAATTGCACCTTTAAATGTAAAAGAAAATGCTACTTTCAGTGCAAGTTCGTCAACGATGAATTTTAGGGTAAAAGACGATCAATCGGGTGTTGATCGACATGATGCTTACATCAACGGAAAATGGGTTTTAAGTTCTTATGACAAGAAAAATAATCTCATCAGCATTGATTTAGAAAAAGAAGGAATACAAAAAGGTAACCACAAGTTGGAATTAAAAATAACAGATGGAAAAAACAATGTCGCAACTTATACAGCGAATTTCAAAAAATCGAGTTAAGCCTTTTTTCATAACAGGTCTACTCCTATTCGTTTTATCACAACAAGCTCAAGCACAAAGCGACAGCATTGTTTTGGATGAAGTTGTCTTCCAAGGAACTAAAAGTCAACCAATTGGAAACATAGAAATTCAAGCATCTGATGCTCAGTTTACACCGAGTTTAACAGGAAGTTTTACAGACATTCTTAAAACCTTGCCGTATGTGAGTGTGAATACAGAGCTAAGTTCGCAATACATGGTTCGTGGTGGAAATTATGATGAAAACTTGGTTTATGTTAATGGAATCGAGGTTTATCGACCACAATTAATTCGCAGTGGACAGCAAGAAGGTTTAAGCTTTTTGAACCCAGATATGGCAGCTGCAGTTTCATTCTCAGCTGGTGGCTGGGAAGCTAAATACGGTGACAAAATGAGTAGTGTTCTAGATGTAATTTATAGAACACCCAAGAAATTTGAATTAGGTGCTGAATTAAGTTTAATGGGCGGAAATATAACTGCAGGACACGCAACTAAAGATGGTAAGTTATCTGCTTTGGTGGGTGCGCGTTATCTTAATAGAAATTTAATTTTAAACACCTTAGACAATGACACTGAATTCAATCCACAATCTTATGATATTCAAGCCAATATTGAATATCATCTAAATCCAAAGTGGAAACTAAACTTTATTGGAAATTTCTCGAATGTATTGTTTGAACAAGTGCCAAATACAAGATCTACCAACTTCGGGACTTCTGAGAATCCGATTAATCTGACGGTTTTTTATGATGGAAAAGAAGAAGATAGATTTCAAACCAAGTTTGGAGCGGTTTCCCTACATCATAAGGCGAGTTCTAAATTAAATTTAAGTTTAGACGTATTTTCGTATCATTCGGTAGAAGAAGAATATTTTGATATTTCTGGAGCTTATTTAATTAAGAAAATTAATCCTGATTCAGGTGGAGCAACAGAAACCTTAGATATTGGTGGACAGATAGATCATGCAAGGAATGATTTGGATATGCTAGTCGCTGGAATTCAACATCGTGGTAAATATAGATTTAATGCCAACAATAATTTAGAATGGGGATTCTCGGGTCAAAAAGAAGACATTAGAGACATGCTAAACGAATGGCAATTAATTGATTCTGCGGGATATAACAATACACCTTACAACCCATCTCAATATTACGGACCGGGACAAGTGAATCCTGATGATTTAGAGTTAAATTATCATTTTTCTGCTAAAAATAAGTTAGAGAGCAATCGATTTAATATATATGCCCAGTATAATAAAAAATGGGAAACCAACGGAAATCGCTTTTTATTAAACTTTGGTGTTAGAGGAACCTATTGGGATTACAACGAAGAGTTTAACATCAGTCCAAGAGCGCAATTTGCTATCAAACCAGATTGGACTACCGATCAATTGTTTAGACTTTCGGCAGGAATGTACGTTCAATCGCCATTTTATAAAGAATTAAGAACACCAGATGGAGAGTTGAATAAAGAAATTAAAGCTCAAAAATCAATTCATATCATTGCTGGACATGACTATGAATTTGAAATGCTAAACGCTCCGTTTAAGCTTTCTACTGAAGTTTATTATAAAAAAATGGATGATTTGATTCCTTATTATTTAGACAATGTTAGGATTAAATATTACGGAGAAAACATTTCAGAAGGTCGAGCGTATGGTATCGATGCTAAATTACATGGAGAGTTTGTGAAAAATGCAGATTCTTGGTTAAGCTTATCTTATGCTCGTGTAGAAGAAAACATCGACGATAGAGGCTATTTACCAAGACCTACAGACCCTAGATTTAAGGCGTCATTGTTCTTCCAAGATTATATGCCGTCGTTTCCAACATTTAAAGTAAATACAACCTTGGTTTACTCTTCAGGATTACCAAACGGAGCTCCTGTACTTACCGATCCTTACGCTTTCCAAACAACATTACCAGATTATAAACGAGTTGATATTGGTTTGGTTAAAGTTATTAAAGATCAAGATAACGCCAGTAATATAGCTATGTTTGACAGTTTTAAGGAATTTTCGATTGGTTTAGACATTTTCAATGTATTTAATATTAAAAATACGGTTTCTAATCAATGGATTCGCGATGTAAACTCCAATACGATTTATGGCGTTCCGAATCGATTAACTGGAAGATTCTTCAATGCTAAATTGATGATGAAGTTTTAAAAAGTTTAAGAATTAATAGTTTATAAAGCCCTGTAAATTAAACTTTAACGGGCTTTTTATTTATATTCAATCCAATAATTAAATCTTTATAATTAATATATATTTAGTTTTTGATTAACTTTAAAATCCTAGAAAAAATCGTCTAATATCAGACATAAAAGGGTTTAAACTAGTCTATATCTTATAATCTACCTAAAAACATTCACTCTTAAAAACCTTATAATTTTCTATCTCTAAAATATTCCCTAACTTACTAACTATCTAAGTATTAGAAAACAAAGGCCATATCTTTATCTAAGTCTTATTAGATAAAAATAATATACCAATTTTTAAAATATTCTATTATGAAAAATGTTACAAACCCTAAAGTAAAACTACTAGCTTCTGGATCTAAGTTGGTAGCCAAACAAATGCAAGCCAACGCAGGAGATTTATTACCGATGCATGAAGCTAATTTGGAGTCTATTTTATTCATTCACCAAGGAGAATGTATCTTGCATATTAATAATGAAGAAAAGCAATTAAAACCTGGTGATGCAATTATAATTCCTCAAGATGTCAAACATCAAATCATGGTAAAATCGGACTTAAAAGGAATTCATTTCATGCCAAAAGAAATTGAATTTCAATTTTTTAAGTAATTATTTTAAATTAATGCCCATCCTTTAAATCCAATATCATGTTTCAAAAGCTCCTACTTCTCTTTAGCCTACTACTCATTTCAAATTACATAAACGCACAAAAAGTATTTACTGTAGATTATGAAAGTCAAGCTGACGTAAAGGTTTATGTGGTGAATTATGAAAGTCAAGCCGATTTAAAAGTTTACCGAGTTCAATATGAAAGTCGAGCGACTGACAACGAAGGAAAATGGTTTTTCACACATTATTCCTCTCAAGCTCTGAAAAAAATATATTTTGTGGATTACGAAAGCCAAGCGGATTTAAAAATTTACTTTGTGGATTATGAATCTCAGGCGGGTTGGAAAAACAATGCCACAAAACACCTGATGTATTAAATATTTAAATTGACTAGAACAGCACTAGAGCGTATATAATTAAGGAAATCTATTTAGGTTTGTAAATCGATAAGAGTTATAAAAAATGAAAGATTTTAAATTTAATCAAGAGGAATATTTAAAAAGATTAACTTGAATTCAGATATTTCGGTTGACTTCGAAAGCTTGAAAAGGATTCATCGAGCACAACATTTAATCATTCCCTTTGAGAACCTCGATATTTGGATAGGGAGAAAAATTAATATCGACTCGACCTCTATCTTCAAAAAATTGGTTCAAAAAAAGCGCGGTGGCTACTGCTTTGAAAGTAATGGTCTTTTATTACTGGCATTGAAAAGCTTTGGTTTTGAAGCTAGACCAATACTTGGAAGAGTACATGTTTCAGGGCAGCCCAGTGGTAGATCACATCAATCCACCTTAGTGAATTTTGGTGATGATATTTGGTTAGTAGACGCTGGTTTCGGAGCTGAATCTCCCAGAACTCCAATTCCATTAATTCCCAACAAAGTAGTAAGCTTTGAAGGAATTAGTTATCGAATTATTAAGAGTGAAATGTTTGGTTATATGCTTCAAAATAAAACAAAAAATGATTGGAAAAATTTATATAGTTTTGATTTAAGCCCAGTCTTGGACATTGATCTAAATCTAGGCAATCACATTACTTCCACCAGTCCTGTTTCATTTTTTATGACGGCACTTATTGCTGCTATTCCTGTTGAAAATGGAGTAAAAACCTTATATAACGACCGATTGAAAAAGACAATTAATGGCAAAGAAGAAATCATTTTATTAGAGGATAATGCAACCTACTTAAAACAAATAGAAAAAGAATTCGGTATTCAATTGGACGCTGAATATTCAGATTTAAAACCTATTAATT
>CAZKJO010000035.1:11269-19532 GCA_964553105.1 uncultured Weeksellaceae bacterium
GGGCTTATAGATTTGCTGAAACCAATCGGATAATATTCAAATTTTTAAAGTTTTATAAAACTTCTTATATTTGCAAAGTATTTCGAACCTCAATAGAGGTACCAACCGAGTGTAGTCACCACGGTGGTAAAATAATACGGACAGTCGTCAAAATAAACGCAAACTTCCATTTTTTTCGAAATACAAATAAATCATTATTAACTATTTAATTTATTTGTATGAAATTTCTTATTCAACTTTCGTTTACCGATTTAGATGCTAAATCACTAGAAACAGATGTCTTAATCAAAAATTATGCTGATAAAAAAAAGCATGATTTGGCTTACAACACACATGCATGCTTACTAGACATCGAACATCCACGCACAAATTTTATTTTAGAGAAATTAGAGTCAACTCAGCACCAAATCTTGGTTTTCAGTAAAAACAAGCAATTTATTGAAGTGTTCAAAAATTCTACTGAAGACCGTAATTTTAGTAAAGATTCAGAAATTCAATGGCTTTTAGTTCTGCCTCACCAACATTCAATTAGACAAGACGAATTGAATACTTTATTATCGTTTCAGTTCTCCTATTCCTTGGATATAAAAACAAGACACGATTTGGTTAGGTATATGAACAAAAATTGGGGTATCAGTCCATTTACGCGAACTGGTGGAATGGTAACAACTATCAGGAGAATGGATGCCGAAAAGAAATTAGATATTCCTAGTGAATGTAGATCAGGAGTTACTATTTCGGTAAGAAATGGTAAAAGAACCAGTGAAATGACGGATCAAGAAAGGGAAATATTTCGTCAACAGCTGATAGATGCCGTTAGAAAAAGTAGTCCTTCTGCGAAGATTTAATTTTAAAACTTGGAATGAACGGAACCATAAAACTTATGGTTTCGTTCAATTTTCGCAAATTAAAACTTGATTTTAAATGCATATTTTAATAATTAATGTATTTTAATTTTCACTTTAAATAAATTCACCTTACGCTTATGAACATGGATTTGGTTGACTTTTTTCTCGAGTCAAAAACGGCGCATCTTTCTATGAAAGAAGTAAAAACTTGGTTAGATCAATATTGGGAAAGATATAAATTCTATAGAGATCATTGGTCTTGTAGATTTTGCCCGACTGATCTGACGTTACCCTGCCTTTGTGATAAACCCGACCCCGAATATCTATTTATTTGGATTTACGAACTTCTATACGACATTCAAAGGTTTCATAAACATGAGAGATATTTCGAAAAAGAAATGCTGGAATATGATCAAATTATGTATTCCGAAGTAGATCTTAAAATCTGGACTTACAGAAATGAAAACCTAGGTTTAAATACATTTGCTTCATTCAATCGCGACTATTTAGATTATGATTTTCATGACGCAGAAAAGGCCAATCTACGAGTTTTTGGTCCCAACAAGTTGATGCTAGATACAACCGTTAATATCATGAGAGAACAGCTTGGGAGAACTGGGGATAGAGTCGTCGAACATGAGATTTATATAAAAAGAGAGGATTTTAGAAACACCGTAATGTTTGTTCAAGTTTTTAATGAGCTGTTTTTCAGAAGAAAAATCCTACCAGAACGAATAGAGGAATATTATAATATATTAATGTCTGACGAAGAGTGAGGTAATCCACTCTAGGTCAGACATTATTTTAATTTAAACTTTGCGTAATTTGTTAAGTAATATGCAAAGATTTATTGTTTGATAAATTTCTCTGTATGAGTATAATTAGAAGGATAAGCTCCAACTTGCAACAACATCGGTCTTAAATTAAACTCAAAATCTAAAGCCTCAACTTTAGCATCTTTATTTAAGTGAAATTGCATAAACTCTTCGCGCTGTGCTGGATTTTTCCAAACTGCTATAAAAGTATCATAATGCCAATGCTCAAGTTTTGCTTCTAAGCCTTCGGTATCCCAAAAATGAAGAACTAAATCTTTTCCAACTTGCTTCACTTCTACTTTACCATAAGCCTGGGAACGATAAACCCCAACATAATCTTCTAGTCTCAAACTTGGTTTAGTTTTCTTAACTCTTGCTTGATGAATTTTATTTCTCTTAGCCATAGCATCATCATAACGTTTTTGATAAGATGCTAAATAACGCTGATTCCAATCTACTTCATTTCCTCCTAAATAAGCATCCATCACTTGATAAGCCACCGCATTTCCTAAAGAATTAAAAGTATTTCCAACGACTACAATTCCCAAATTAAGCTCTGGCATTAAATACATAGCTGTGTTAAATCCATCGGTAGCACCTCCATGCGTTAAAACCCTCTTTCCTTTATAGTCTAAAATATTCCAACCAAAACCATAAGAACTTTGTGGACTCATCGCATTATTGGGTCTATTTACCATTTGTGGTTTATGAATTTCATTCATCTGCTTACTCGAAACAATAGTTTTTCCCTTATAGATTCCTGAAGTTCCTAGCTGCATCAACATCCACTTATTCAAATCATTCACACTTGAATTCACACCACCAGCTGGTCCAGCATTATCCCAATTTCTTCTTTGAATTCGAACTACTTTTCCATCAATTTCTTGATGTGGATAAGCTTGATTATCATTCGGTTTAATTTGTCTAATACTCGTAGTGGTTGAATTCATTTCTAAAGGAGCGAAAAGTTTTTCTGTCAAAAACTCATTCCAGGTTCTGCCGTCTGTATGCTCAATGATCTGTCCAGCAAGAGAATACATCACATTATTATAAACAAATTCAGACCTAAAAGGTTTTTCTAAATCCATATAACGCATTTGATAAAGCACACTATCTCTTGGACTTGCCGTCATAAATTGCAATCGATTGCCCAATTTTCTTCCTAAACCTACCTGATGAGTTAAAGCATCTCTAATCGTTAGCTCACGTGTCACCCAAGGATCTTGCATTTGAAACCAAGGAATGTGCTGTGTAATTTTATCATCCCAATCAATCACTCCTTCATCAACTAAAACTCCTAACGCAGCCGCTGTCATATTTTTACTCACAGATGCAATACTAAAAATCGTGTTGGCATCCACAGCTTCTCCACTATCCAATTCTTTTTCACCAAATCCTTTGGCATAAATTACTTCGCCATCTTTTACGATTCCAATGGCCATTCCAGGAATTTTCCAATCTTTTTGTGCAGATTTTACCCAATTATCGAAGTTTTCGGGTAGCGATTGAGCAAATGCTGGTGAAAATAAGCTTCCAACAAATACAATCAACAAAGCAGTTATTAACTCTGAATGTTGTCTCATCATGTTTTAATTTATTTAGCTCAAAGATAACAAGAACTTTAGACTATTAAGTTTTGACCAGTATCTTCTCATTCTTTTGCAATAGTGATTGATGTTTAATGTGAATTTAAAATCAAAATGGGTTTATAAGATTTTGAAATTTGTAAAATAACTTAACAACTCTTCTCTATTAAACTAAATCTTAAAAAGCATTGCGATTGAGTCGAAATCAATCCATCAGCAAAAATTTCTTATATTAGGTGAATACAATCAACTGCATCCTCTAACAAGAAAGGTGCAGTTTTTAATACATATTAATAATGAGAAAAATACTTTTGGGCATTTTTAGCATGGGTTTATTAGCATGTAACCAACCACAAGAACCAGTTGCAGTTCTAGAAAAGCGGATAGATAGCTTAGAAAATCAGTTGGAGAATTCCTATAAGCCAGGATTTGGTGACTTTATGGGGTTCATTCAAACGCATCATGCTAAATTATGGTTCGCTGGTCAAAATGAAAATTGGGAACTTGCAGACTTCGAGCTTCATGAATTAGAAGAGGCGATTGATGACATTCAAGAGATTCATGCGACAAGAGAAGAAACAAAATATATTGATATGATTATTGAACCACTTGAAAAGGTGGATGAAGCTGTTGACAACAAAGATAAAGCAGCTTTTAAGCAAAGCTATCAAGCCTTAACAAATGCTTGTAATCAATGTCATACCACCGTAAATATGGAATTTATTGAAATTAAAATTCCAGATTCACCGCCATTTTCAAATCAAATTTTCACTCCCAAAGAGTAATTGTTAAATGTAAATCTGACATGATATATAAAAAGAAAATCGTCTCAAAAAGAGACGGTTTTCTTTTTTCTTTATATAAATATCAATTATTTAATAACAAATTAATAGGTTTGTTTTATTACCTCCTACTTTGATATTTGCAATATAAGCACCTGGCTTTAAACCATGTATATTAACTTTTGCCGTATCTGCATTAACTTTCTTTTTAATTAGATGCTGACCTAAACTATTAATTCATCAATTAAATCAAAATGCACAACCCATAGTTGTTTATCGTGCATCACGTGCTTGAACTTATTTTGTATTAAATCTGTAATTGCTAATGTCTCACAATCTCCATACAATGAAACCATGGCATGTTCGTACCTTCCTATCGGCCACATGGGGTCATTACCATTTATCCAAGATTCGGTTGGGAAGTCATAAAAATAGGTAGTATTGGCTGTGTCAAAATCAGACGGACCTTCTATAAAAGACATGGATTGTTGGTCGAAATCAATCATAATTCCCACCCAATAAGTTGTTTCCTCATCTGCATTTCCAACAAATTGAAAAGATGTATTCAAATTTACAGATAATACAGCATGGTCAAAATTGGCATAATCACCAAAAAAAATAACTTCCACTTCAGCAATCTTGAGATCCTAATTCAGTTCAAGATCCATTACCTGAATCCTCATAAAAACAGATTGTTGCACTTTCTACAGGCATTTCAGGCGTTAAGATAGCATTAAAGTTAACGGACGTTAAATTAAAGACTTCATTAGGTTGAAGAACAAAATCGCTGGCAAAAATATATTTATGCATTTGACCCCAAGCATTTTCACCACCTTCTTGAACCTCGACAGTACATTCGTTTTGTTGCGCATTAAGTTCAATAGACATAAAAAATGCAAACATTAATAAAGTAAAGTTTTTTATCTAAAATTTAATTTTTTTGATAAGACACGTATAAATTTCTTTAAACTTAGAAAGTCTAAAGATGGAGTAAGAATTATATTAATTATAGAAACTAAAAGCTTTTTTAATTCTTGAAATATCAATACGATCAACACTGATTGAATACAAAATTCATCAATTAATAAGACACATATTTTTAACTGATTATCATGCATTTAAATTACAAGCAGAATAAAACCTATTTTAATAATATCTTCTTTTCATAAAATGCTAAATTATGTTGTTTTAACTTAAATAAATTTTTCTATGGCATAGTCATTGAATAATCTACCCTGACTAATTTGATTTAGATAAATTTTAAATCTTAAGTCATATTGAATTAACTAAACAAAGAAAATGAAAAAAACAATTTTATCATTCGCAGTTCTTTCAGCATTATTTTTAAGCTCTTGTAAAGAAGAAGTTAAACAAGACGATATTATCGTTGAAACTGAAAATGTGGATACTGTAGAAACAATAGACGAGGATATCGTTACGACCACTACATCAAATAAAGATGGTAAGGAGATTGAAATCACTTTTAATAACACTGCAGGTACAGCAACTGTTAACTACGAAGGTGAGACCGTTGAGTTACAACAAGAAAAAGCTGCTTCAGGATTCTGGTATAAAAACGATTCTTATGAATTAAGAGGTAAAGGAAATGATGTAGATTTCTCAAAAGATGGTGAAATTATCTTCAGTCATGCAGACGAGATTATTAAAACAGAATATACCAATGACGTTGGTGATACTTTACATTTAGAAGTAAATAGTACCGATAATTCAGCGAAAGCATATTTGAATGGTGGTGAACAAATCGATTTAGTAGGTGAAAAAGCCGCTTCTGGTATTTGGTACAAAAACGACGAATATGAGCTTAGAGGTAAAGGTGAAAAATTAGAATTGACAAAAGACGGTGAAGTAGTCTTCAAAAACTAATAAACAAACCATATTCTAACTACAACTAACTAAAATCCTCAGATTTAGCTGAGGATTTTTTTTGTTTGATATAAATTTAAAGTACAATGTATTAGGTAGGTAAATTCATTTTGATTAAATTGAATAAAACAAAATTGGAGAGCTTATTAAATGGAAAATCTTAAGATTTATGAGAAAGTGAATCAAAACGAGAGCAGTTTAAGTTTTGGTATTTCTAAAATGGAAGACATCTACGATAAACGAAACGGAATTGTAGATGAACCACATCGACATGCTTACTATACGGTACTTATTGTGATTAAAGCTAAGGGAAAACACGAAATTGACTTCAATACCTACGATTTAGCGGCCTCTCAAATTTATTTTGTTGCGCCTGGTCAGGTGCATCAAGTGATTGAATCAGAAAAATCTTACGGTTATTCTATGATTTTCTCTACTCAGTTTTTAGTTGAGAGTTCCATTTCACTGAGTTTTATCGAAAGACTAAAATTATTTGAAAATTATGATCAAAGTCCACCTTTAGAACCTAATCCAGCTCAGTTTGAAAATATTTTAGGCTTTGCGGAGGAAATTCACAAGCTATATATCAGCCATGCGAATATGAAATACCTCTCAATTGGTGCTTACTTAAAGTTATTACTGATTGAATGCAATAATATATGTACTATTAATCCTAAAGACAACGAGTTCGACAGTCCAGCGAATAAAATTCTTAGAGATTTTAAAGCCACCGTAGATTTAAACTATAAAACAGAGCATTCTACCTCTTTTTATGCTCAACAATTATTTATTACTCCCGATCATTTGAATAGAACTATTAAAGAAAGAATAGGAAAGACTGCAAAGGAATATATTATGGCTAGAATTACTACCGAAGCTAAAAGACTTTTATATTTTACTGATTTAAGGAATAAAGAAATTGCTTATGAATTAGGATTTAATGACCCCGGAAATTTTAGCGCCTTTTTCAAGAAAAACACCGAAATGTCGCCATCTAGCTTCAAAATGAAAGAGAAAATAAAATAATATCGGAATTTCACAAGACTATCTCATTTTTTCATATTCCACATGTGGCACATTAGTACGACCTTTGTACTATACAAATAAGCAAGATTATCGAATCTTTAAATTTTAATAAAAAGTATTATTTTAACAAGTCAAAAATAAATTATTAATGGAGATTATTTAATACAATCGGATAAAAATTTTTAATTCTACTTTCAATTCAATGAAGCTAAACAAAGTAGACATTAAACTAAAAAAATACAACTGTGAAAACAATAATTCATAAAGCAGACTCAAGAGGAAAAGCAGATCACGGATGGTTGAAATCTCACCATAGCTTTAGCTTTGCCAACTATTATAATCCAGAAAGAATGAACTTTGGTGTTTTACGTGTATTAAATGATGATCGCGTAGCTGCTGGAATGGGTTTCGGCGCGCATCCACACGCCAATATGGAAATTATATCTATCCCATTAGAAGGTGACCTAGAGCATAAGGATAGCATGGGGAATACTACCGTTATTAAAGAAGGTGATGTTCAAGTTATGAGCGCTGGAACCGGAGTACAGCATTCAGAATATAATCACAGCAAAACAGAGGAAGTTAAATTCTTACAAATTTGGGTAATTCCTAATAAACAAGATGTAGAGCCAAGATATGATCAAGTATCTATCAGAGATATCCAAAAAGATAATGAATTTTATCAAATTCTATCTCCAAACCAAGGTGAATCAGGAGTTTGGGTACATCAAGATGCGTGGTTTCACTTAGGAAAATTCACTAAAGGAAATTCAGACACCTATAATATCAAAAAAGAAGGAAATGGTGTTTATGCATTTATCCTAGAAGGTGAAGTAGAAATCAACGGAGAAAAATTATCTAAACGTGACGGAATGGGAATTTGGGATGTAGACAGCTTTGAAGTAAAAGCTTCTGAGGATGCTCGCGTTCTATTAATGGAAGTTCCAATGAGTTTAGAAGCATAAAATTAGAAATACATAAAATATCAAATAATAATTATTAATTTATAAAATTTTACAAAATGAAAAATACAAATTGGACATTAGACACTGTACACTCAGAAATTGCTTTTAAAGTTAAGCACATGATGATTTCTACAGTAACAGGACATTTCGAAGACTTCCAGGCAACTGCTAAAACAGATGGAGATAACTTTACAGATGCGGAATTTAACTTTTCTGCTAAAACAGAATCAATTAACACAAAAAATAAGGATAGAGATACACACTTAAAATCAGATGATTTCTTTAATGCAGCGCAATTCCCTGAATTGACTTTCGTTTCTAAATCTTTCGACGGTGATAAATTAGTAGGAGATTTAA
>CAZKJO010000035.1:19632-26003 GCA_964553105.1 uncultured Weeksellaceae bacterium
ATTCTATCTTTTCTAATTTCTCTATCCAAAATTTCAGGGTATTTTCCACTTGCAATTCCACGTTGTAGTATTACTTGTATAAATCTATCTTCTCGTGTCTTTTGCGGATCGAATCTATCTTTTAAATTAATACTAAATGCACCACCTGCTGCATTCCAAAGAAAAGCGTTCATTCCACCACGCAACTCCTTAATCATATCATAAGTGGTAATCTTCGTCTCTTTTTCAATCAAACGAGTCATAATCTGACCTCTAGAAGTCGTCATATTCTTTAACTTGCTTTCATATTCATCTGCAAGGGCTTGATAGTGTTCATTAATATATTTCTTTCTATCACGTTTATTTTCAATTTTACGCGCCGAATCTTTTACAAAATAATATTCATAAACGGCTTTTTGAACAAAAGGATATACATCATCTACCCTCTTCTCTAACCATAAATAATATTTCTTTTCATCATCTGTTTTTAAATTCAAAGCATACGCCTTGGTATCATCCAACTGAATAGTTTCATCATAATTCCAATCCACCGAATCAATCTGATGATCAGTTATTTCCGACTGAAAATTCATGTCATCCTCGTCTTCAATCTGTCCAAATACCAGCTGGGAAAATAAAAACAACCCAATTAAACCAATATATTTCATAGTCAAACAAAGTCAAATATTGTACCCAATTTCTTAATTTTACAGCTTATGGATATTAAAATGAAAGATAAATTTTATAAAAAGAAATCTTTAGCATTTCTAGAGGAATATTTAAACGTTGCTTCACCAACTGGATACGAATCTTCTGGACAAAAAATATGGATGGATTATATTCAACCTTATGTAGACGAAGTTCGTTCGGATAACTACGGTACTGCTTATGGTATCATCAATCCAGAAGCTGAATACAAGGTAGTTATTGAGGCGCATGCAGACGAAATTTCTTGGTATGTTAATTACATTACTGATAATGGGTTAATTTACGTCATTAGAAATGGTGGTTCTGACCATATGATTGCTCCCTCCAAACGTGTCAATATTCATACTAAGAAAGGCATTGTAGAAGGTGTATTCGGTTGGCCAGCTATTCATACAAGAATTGGGAAAGAGAAAGAAGAAACCCCTAAAGTTGAATCCATTTGGATTGACGTTGGTGCTAAAGACAAAGAAGAAGTAGAAAAGTTAGGTATTCATGTAGGTTGTGTAATTACTTACCCAGATGAGTTTCATGTACTTAATGAAAACTATTTTGTTTGTCGTGCTTTAGACAATAGAATTGGTGGATTTATGATTGCAGAAGTAGCTCGTTTGATTTCAGAAAATAAAGATCAAATAGATTTTGGAGTGTATTTCACAAATTCTGTTCAAGAAGAGGTTGGCTTAAATGGAGCGAGAATGATTACTGATACCATAAAACCTAATGTTGCTATCGTTACCGATGTCACGCACGATACAACAACACCTATGATGGAAAAGAAAAAAGATGGAGAATTAGCATGTTCTAAGGGGCCTGTTATTGCTTACGCACCAGCTGTTCATAATTTATTACGTGAATTAATCATTGAAACTGCGGAAAATGAGAATATTCCTTTTCAAAGATCAGCAATTTCTCGTGCAACAGGTACAGATACAGATGCATTTGCTTATAGTAATGGTGGAGTTCCATCAGCTTTAATTAGTTTACCCCTACGATATATGCACACCACAGTAGAAATGGTTCACAAAGACGATGTGAAAAATTTAATTCAATTGATTTACCATTCCGTTTTAAAATTAAAAAACAATCAAAGTTTTAATTATTTTGAATAATTGAGAAAATCTAATACAAAAAAAATAGCTCAGCGTTGACTGAGCTATTTTTAATTTGTTTAAAGATTAAAATTACCTTCTAGACATCACGGATTTATATATAAACAATAATAAAACTGCACCACCAACCGCTACTAAAAAGCTGGTAAAGTTGAATCCTGTAACATCAATTCCTAATAAGGTAGATCCTAAAAACCCTCCAACAAAAGCACCTAAAATACCCACGATGATAGATCCAATCCATCCTCCTGGATCAGCACCTGGAGAAATCCATTTTGCAATTGCTCCTGAAATTAATCCAAATAATAGCCATGATAAAATTCCCATAATAAATAAATTTTAATGATTTATGTCATATAAACTTACAAATAGGATTCCAAACCATCACAATATCCAAAAAACTTTAACATTTGCCTAAAATAATTTCTTAACAATCTTCTATCTTTGCACAAATCAATACATCATTATGACACTAATTAAATCAATATCAGGTATTAGAGGAACTATCGGAGGTAAGGTTGGAGACAATCTAACACCGGTAGATACAGTAAAATTTACTGCTGCTTATGGTACATGGCTTAAAAATAACTCAGGAAAAGATAGAAATTTAGTTGTAATCGGTAGAGATGCAAGGATTTCTGGGGAGATGGTCAACAAATTAGTGACATCAACCCTAACTGCATTAGGAATTGACGTAATTGATTTTGGTCTTTCTACTACGCCAACCATTGAAATGATGGTAACAGAATATCAAGCAGATGGTGGTATTATACTTACGGCGAGTCATAATCCAAAACAATGGAACGCTCTTAAATTATTGAATAATAAAGGAGAATTTGTTTCTGGAAAAGATGGTGAAGAGATTTTAGACATTGCAGAAAACGAAGCCTTCGATTTTGTAGAAGTCGATGAGTTAGGTGAATACACCAAAGATTCAACTGGAATTGAAAAACACATTGCTAAAATATTACAGCATCCTTTAGTTGATATTGAAAAAATTAAGGCAGCTGGCTTTAAAGTAGCCATAGATGCTGTGAACTCTACGGGCGGAATCTCTATTCCACCTTTATTAGATCAATTAGGTGTTTCTTACACCAAATTATATTGTGAACCGACGGGACATTTCCCGCACAACCCAGAGCCTTTGAAGGAGCATTTAACAGAGATTTCTGCTAAAGTAGTAGAGGACAAAGCCGATTTTGGAATTGTAGTAGATCCTGATGTGGATCGTTTGGCTTTAATTTCAGAAGACGGTGAAATGTTTGGAGAAGAATATACTTTGGTTGCTGTTGCTGATTATGTTTTAGGTAAAGTTAAAAGTCCTACGGTTTCTAACCTTTCTTCCTCTCGTGCACTTAGAGATATTGCTCAAAAGCATGGACAAGAATATTTCCCTTCGGCAGTTGGTGAAGTAAATGTAGTTGAGAAAATGAAAGAGGTTGGAGCTAGAATTGGTGGTGAAGGTAATGGAGGTATCATCTTCGGTGATTTACATTATGGTAGAGATTCATTAATCGGTATTGCTTTGTTTTTAACGCATTTAGCAGAGAAAAAACTAAAAGTAAGTGAACTTAGAGCTGAGTATCCTTCCTATTTTATGAGCAAAAATAAAATTCAATTAACTCCAGAAATTGATGTGGATGATTTATTGAAGAAGGTTGAAAAGCATTATGCTGATCAAGAAGTAAACACGATTGACGGTGTTAAAATTGATTTCCCGACCGAATGGGTACACTTACGTAAATCTAATACAGAACCTATCATTCGTGTGTATACTGAAAGTACGAGTCAGGAGGAGGCTGATGAATTAGCTAATAAAATGATTACTATTGTTAAGTCTTTAATATAAAATAGTTTATATTAATTTTAAACATTAAAATAAATGAAAGGAGCAAGAATTAATTTTCTGCTCCTTTTTTCTTTTTTTAAGCATTAAATAATCTTTCTAAAATCTAAAGCATTTGCTATCTTTGGGCAACAAAAAAATACATATGAAATTTTTTATCGACACAGCCAATTTAGCGCAAATTAAGGAAGCTCAAGACTTGGGTATCTTGGATGGTGTTACTACCAATCCTTCACTAATGGCGAAGGAAGGAATCACTGGAAAAGAAAATATCATCAACCACTACAAGGCAATTTGCGAACTAGTTGACGGTGATGTTAGTGCTGAGGTTATTTCTACAGACTTCGAAAACATAGTGAAAGAAGGAGAAGAATTAGCAGCATTACACGAGCAAATCGTTGTTAAGGTTCCAATGATTAAAGAAGGAATCAAGGCTATCAACTATTTTTCTAAAAAAGGAATTAGAACGAACTGTACTTTAGTATTTTCAGCAGGTCAAGCCTTATTAGCAGCAAAAGCAGGAGCTACTTATGTTTCTCCATTCATCGGAAGATTGGATGATATCTCAACCAATGGTTTGAATTTAATCGAAGAGATTAGAACAGTATATGATAACTATTTATTTGAAACTCAAATCTTAGCGGCATCTGTTCGTCACCCAATGCATATCAACGAATGTGCACTAATCGGTGCTGATGTTGTTACAGCTCCATTAAGCGCAATTACAGCCTTATTAAAACACCCTCTTACTGATAGTGGTTTAGAGCAGTTCTTAGCGGATTACAACAAAGGAAATAAGTAATTAATACTTAATCTATAAAAATAAAACAGCCAATTCAGAAGAGTTGGCTGTTTTTAATTTCTTTAGTTGTTAAGACTTAATCAATCATCAAAGCGAGCATCTTTGCTATAAATATTTTGATGTTTTATAGTTTCTAAATCTTTAGGGTTATAAGGAATATTAGCTAAAATATATTCTATTGCTTTTATCCTTGCACTTGTCTTTCGATTGGCCTTAATAATTTTCCAAGGCACAAACTCTTGTGTTTTGTCGAACATTCTTTCCTTGTACTTAGTATATTCATCCCAAAGCTCTAAGGCCTTTGCATCCACAGCACTGTACTTCCATTTTTTGGTTGGATTTTCTAAAATATCCTTAAACCTTCTAGCTTGTTCGTTTTTGGTAATGGAGAAATACATCTTGAGCAAAATAATATCGGATTGCAGCATCATTTTCTCTACATCATTCACTTGATCCATAAAAATCTCATACTGCATTTGAGTACAAAAGCCATTAACAGGCTCTACGACAGCTCGATTATACCAACTTCGATCAAAAAACACTATCTCTCCTTTTCTTGGTAGCTGTTGAATATACCTTTGAAAATACCACTGACCCTCTTCTATTTCATCTGGTTTAGGCAAAGCCACAACTCTTCTCTCTCGAGGAGGCAAATGTTCAACTACTCTACGAATAGCTCCTCCCTTACCTGCTGCATCTCGACCTTCGAATATAATTACTACCTTCTTGTTTTCAGCTACAATCCATTGCTGCATTTTTAACAACTCCTCCTGAAGTTTTTTAATTCTCTTCTCGTACTTCACATACCTCAAAGCACGCTTAGGATTAATTCTTTGATCGTTTAACAGAGACATTAGACCACTCTTAGTTTGTAGTAATCCTAAATCCTTCTCGCTAATCTCAAAATTGTTTTTACTCATATTACAAACTTATTGATCTAACTGTTTTACTAGTCTAAAATAACTGTGTACAATGTTCGGGTCAGCCCAAATAAGATCTTGGTTATCTCCTTTTCCTTCATAGTTAAACTGAGAAAGAACATACTTCATACTCTCCAACCTAGCTTTCTTTTTATCATTTGATTTCACAATAACCCATGGACTAAAAGGCATATGGGTTCGGGCAAACATGGCATTTTTATAAAAGGTAAAGTCATCCCAAAGCTCTTGCCCCTTTTGATCCACCGGGCTAAATTTCCACTTTTTGAGAGGCTTAGAAAGTCTTTTATCAAAACGTCTCTGTTGTTCTTCTTTAGAAACCGAGAACCAAAACTTTATAATTTTTGTTCCAGCCTCATAGAGCATATGCTCAAAAGCGGGAACTTGCACCATAAACCTCTCATATTGATCTTCATCACAAAATCCCATCACGGGTTCCACTACTGCTCTATTGTACCAACTTCTATCAAAGAATACTATTTCACTAGCATTGGGTAATTCTTTTATATATCGATTAAAATACCATTGCTGACGCTCGATTTCAGTAGGTTTATTAAGAGCAACAATACGCATGGCTCTAGGATTTAAGTGTTCTGTAAAACGACGAATTGTACCACCTTTTCCAGAAGCATCTCTACCCTCAAATAAGATTGCAACCTTTTTGCCAGTTGTTTGAATATGACGTTGCAAATCAACCAATTCTCCTTGTAAACGCAAAAGCTCTTGCTCATATTCATAATTTCTTAAAACCTTTTGATATAAAGGTTCCTCCTCAGCTCTATTTTTAAGGTAGGCCAACAACTTATCTCGCGTTTTAAGCTGTTGTAATAAATCCAGATTAATCATAAGGTTCAAATATTAGGACAACTAAATTTATTAAATATTTCGTAACAATCATTTAAATTTCAAGTTTAATCTTAACTCAATTTCAACTTACTTCTTGACTTAAATACATTGTGATAATACTCATTTAAAAAAAAATGCTTGAA
>CAZKJO010000036.1:0-14473 GCA_964553105.1 uncultured Weeksellaceae bacterium
TAGATAAAACAGGCAAGTCTAATTTACACGAGATTTGGCCAGATTTAGAAGTTTTTTTTCATGGAGGTATCAGCTTTACTCCCTATAAGGAAAATTATGATGCCATTGCGGGCAAACCGATGCGTTATTACGAAATCTATAATGCTTCTGAAGGCTTTTTTGCTTTACAAGATCAGGTAGAGTCTAAGGATTTGCTTTTACTTTTAAACACAGGTATCTTCTATGAATTCATCCCCATGGAAGGGAACGCATTAGATCAACGCAAAGCTGTTCCGATAGAGGATGTAGAGCTTGGAAAGAATTATGCCGTTGTATTGACTACCAATGGCGGTTTATGGCGATATATGGTGGGCGACACGGTTAGATTTGTTTCGGTTGCGCCATATCGTGTGGTAGTTTCGGGTAGAACCAAACATTTTATCAATGCCTTTGGTGAGGAAATTATTATAGAAAATGCGGAAGTCGCCTTAAAAGAAGCGTCTAACAAGACGGGAGCTACGATTAAAGACTTTACTGGTGGGCCTATTTTTATGCAGGGAACTGAAAAAGGAGCACATGAGTGGATTATTGAGTTTGAAAAGGCTCCTAATAATATGGATTTGTTTGTAGAGACTTTTGATAAAAAACTACAAGAGATAAATTCTGACTACGAGGCTAAAAGGTATAATAACATGACCTTGAACCCACCAGTAATACACGCTGCACGCCCAGACTTGTTCTATGATTGGATGAAGGAACGCGGTAAGTTAGGTGGACAAAACAAAGTTCCAAGGCTTTGTAATACCAGAGAATTTATCGATCCATTATTAAAACTAAATCAATCATGATAGAACATTTCTTTGGCTGTCCGTATTGTTGGGAAGAAATATCTATGTTATTAGATCCATCAATTGCGCAACAAAATTATGTAGAAGATTGTGAAATCTGCTGTAATCCGATTGAAATTAGATTAAAATTTGAAGATCAAGAATTGATTGAATTTGATGCATCAGCATTAGAGCAATAATTATCTTTTACCACTCGCCAAAACCACATTTTCATGTCCCCAAAAGAATTTATTTTTGGTAAAGCGCATAAAATAGCCTTCTTCGTTTTGGAAAGTAACGCCAGACTTTTTTGACTCAACTTTTTTAAGGTCAAAAACTCTTTGAGTAGTTGCATTTTTAACCACTATCTCGTTTACAGGATCACCAATGGCCGTAAGGATTTGTAAATCATATTTTCCGTCCACCGTTTTATAGTTTTTAAGATACTCCTTATTGGGACGTTCTTTGATGGTTTCCTTGATTACACAAACACCATTTTCATTAATTTCTCCTCCTTGTTCCAGACAATTTATTTGGGTTTGGTACTCATGATACTTCATTCCACCATAGACCGAAATAACCACCGAGGCTATGGCTAAAATAAATTTTTGCAGGTTATTCATATCTATTGCTTTCAACGAATATACAACTTTTTTGAAATGAGATTTGGATAATATGGGTTTCAAAAAAAGGTTGAATTTTAGCTTAACAAATAATTATGAGCATTGTTTTTAATCTGTTAAATAGTCAAAAAGATGTTCTATATGGCATTACTATTATTTATTTTAGTTGAATAAACGATATATTTTAACCTTAAATTTAATATTATGAAATCTTTATTTAGGCTTAGCTTTCTATCCATCCTATTACTCATTTTCTATGCGTGTAATAATGATGACGATACCCCGAGTTTTAATTCGGATCAAACTGCTCAGTTATCCCTACGGTTAGTTGATGCACCTGGAGATTATGAGCACGTTTATGTTGATGTGAGAGACGTAATCATAAAGTACAATGGAGACGAAGAAGTTTCTTTAGATATTACTCCAGAGGTGTATGATTTGCTGGAATTAACTGCAGGCGTAAGTGCATTGCTATATGACAATGAAGTACCCTCGGGCAGCATTAGTCAGATTCGTTTAGTTCTTGGAGATGATAATTCTATTGTAGTTGATGGTGAAACTATTCCGCTTGCCACACCCAGTGCACAACAATCAGGTTTAAAAGTACAGGTGAACCAAACGCTGGAACCGGGAATTTTGTATGACTACATATTAGATTTTGATGTTGACGAATCTATTGTTGCTCAAGGAAATGGCGGCTATTTGCTTAAACCTGTTATCAGAGCGTCTACTACGGCCGAAAGTGGAGCAATTGCGGGTAGTATTTTTCCTGCAGATATTCAAACCATGATAACGGCTACAGAAGGAGAGACATCCATTTCTTCTTATGCCAATGCCACCGGAGAGTTTCTTTTAAGCGGTGTCCCAGAAGGCTCTTATACCGTGACCATTGCGTCTGACAATGATTTAGATTATCAACCTATTATCATAGAAAATGTGAATGTGGTGCAAGGTGATATTACAGATATGGGTGAAATAGAGCTTGAACCTTAAATTTCGTCAAAGAAATTAATTTAGTGAAGATGAGAAAGTCTCATCTTCATTTTTTTTGAATTGATTTTGGTCTTGTCAAGAAAATAAAAACCAATGAATTCCAACCTGGATTTTGAAGTCACGAGCAGGCTGTAAGGGTGTGGAAAAGTATTCGCCTCGTTGGAAAAATGAATTAAGATTTTCTCCTCGTATATAAAAGCGCATTCTATCTACTCTCATATTGAAAAATAAATCTAGTTGAGGATAATTACCGATTTCTCTGGCATTCTCACCCTGTAGAACAAATTCATTCATGATGGGGAAAAATTCACGTGAGTTAAACTTGCTGTAATATCTTAAAGTCAAACCGGTCTGAATGTGTGCATGATTTTTAAACTCCCAAGTATTGTAGTAAACTGTTCCTCTTGCCAAAATGCTGGGTAGTGGCAAAATATGGTCGTTATCTAATACTTTTTGATATTGCGCTTGTGCGTCAATTCCAAACTTTCCGAATCTATAATGTTCGCGTGCACCGATACTAAAATAGTTACTTGTTCCCTCTAATTGTTGAACTTGAAAATTTGAATCGATATAAACAGGATTATTTTGATTTAAAATTTTTCCGAATACAGATAGACCTATTTTTTGTGAACTTAGCTCAGCGTAGAGCTCTTGCGTATTTTGGTTTTCAAAATTCGGATTGTAGCTATTAAAATCCTCATAAAAGCTTTGATGAGCAAAATAGTTCAAAGATGGCATACTTGAATTTAATTTAAGTCCACCTTCTAACAAATATCCCGCAAAAGGCGATAAGCGAATATTTGCGTTTAATTGATATTGATCGCCAAAGTGTTCCCCTGTTGTATAAAAAGCATCAGCATTTAAGTCTATACTTTCAGACCAATCAAAGTTTAACTTGGCTTGTAGTCCTATTCTATTTTCCTTAATAGAAGCTGGAATCGTATAGTTTTCTAAAGCCAAATTCTCATCGAAATAAAGCTCCTTCATTTGATGCAATAAACCTCCTTCTACTGTAATTCTATCCGACCATTGATATCCTAAAGAGACTTTATTTTCTAATTCATCGAATTTTTTCCTATTACTTCTAGCTCCTTCTATCACCTCACTATCATAATAACTCTCTCGACCTCTCTCTAAATATTGAAAAGCTTGATGTTTATAATTCAATTCATGTTTTAAATAAATAGGGAAATCATCGCTAGCAATACTATCATTAGATTTACTAAACGAAAATAAACCAAATTGATGGTCTAAATGAATTCTCCTTTCATCGAACAAAGATTGAGCAGATTGCATATTGATATACATACGCTCGCGATTACTAAAGTTTGGATTATCAGTAATAAAATCGATTATACTTTCATCTGTTAAGCCTGCGTTTTCTTGATTGTTTAAATCGTGTGTAACAAAATTAGCTTGAAGATGATAACGATTGTTTTTCGTCTTATAATTGGTAGAAAAGACAAAATTAGAGTTATTAGCTAATGAGTTGAGATATCTTCCCTGAGACTTTAAATAACGATATTGAATCGCATAATTCCATCTAGCGTGAACATTATGTGCAAAGGTTGTAGATAAGAATTGACCTTCTTTTAAACCATTTTCGAGTATGAATTCTGTGATAGGCGTCTTTACATCATAATACTTGATGTCTTCTTCCTTCATATACATAAATGATTTACCCAGAGGCAGTAATTGTAAGTTATCGCTTATATCAACAGGCGATAAAGGGTTAAGTGCTTGTCCTAAGTTAGGAAACTGTTGTTTATCGAATAAATCTTGTTGATAGACATTCTGTTTGTAAAAGTTATCGATGTTGAGGATCGTATCCAATACTCTTTTGGATTTCTTTGTTGTCCAATAGTTATAATCTCCAATGCTTGGATTATATATCTTAAGAGAGTCAGCAGGACGATTATCCTGATTACTAGCTAATATAGAGTCATTGTAGCGTTTTTCCTCATCAGATATAGACTTTCCATCCGGACGAAGAACAACTTGTGCCGAAGCGAAAACCGCCAGATTTAATAAACAAACTAAAATCCACCTCATAGGAGGCAAATATAAGACAAAAAAATAGCTGCCAAGTTAACTTGGCAGCTATTGATATTAAAATCCTATTAAAAATTAATCTAAGTTTGGATTGTTTTGAATCTCAGACTGAGGAATATCCAATGTCAAACGAGGATCATTATATTGGAATGACTCACCAGCGAAGAATAAGTGGTTAGCACCACGTGTTCTTGTTTCTTGGTTACGCTTCATTGACCAATAAGTTTTACCTTCACCCCATAACTCAATTCTAGTTTGAAGTCTAATCTCATCAATTAAAGCTTGACCAGATAAAGCATCAACATAAGAAGCATCATCAACTCTGATTTCCATTAAGTCTCTTAATGCCTGACGCGCACCAGCTTCACCTCCTTCAGCACCAGATTTTGCAGCTGTTTCAGCATACAATAAGTACATCTCTTCGATTCTCATATAGATGTAGTCAGTAACAACACTTCTTTGTCCACCTGATACACGATCAGGAGCGTAGAATTTACCAGTTGGTTTCTTTTGACCTAAACCAACGAATTGTTTCTTTCTAACATCATCTGAATCAATCTGAGCATACAAATCATTATCGATAGTTTTAGGATCTCCTGCCCAAGCATAAGAGTAAGTGTACTGGTCTACTTGACCCCACCAAGAAACTAGGTCTAATCCCATTTCTAAAGTAACGTCTTGACCCCACATCCAAGCAGGCGTATTAATATCATTAAATCCACCACCGGAACCAGTTGCATTATCATAAGCTAATTCTTCAGCAGTTAATAATGGGAAGTTACCTTCGTCAATTACTGCTTTAGTTACAGCAGCAGCTTCAGCATTACGACCAACAGCAGCATAAGCATATCCTAAAATACCTCTAGCAACATCTTTATTGATGTCTCTTTTATTTGATCTAGGACCATTGTCTAATAATTCAACAGCTAGTTCTAAGTCAGTAATGATTTGATTATAAACCTCGCCAGTTGTACTTAATGGAAGTGCATCTAAATTTGCTTCTAACATTAATGGAACAGCTGGACTGCTCAAATCACCATTATCATTTACATACAAGTGCATTATGTTTAAGTAAGAGTATCCTCTAATCGCTAAACCTTGACCCAATTTAGATCTTGATTCTGCATCATCTGGGAGACTACTTAAATCATATCCACCAATCAATGTATTCGCACCTCTAATGATTCTATAGTAGTATCTCCAAGGCATATAACTCGAGTTTGAAGTATAATCTACCGTAGCTGTATAGTTAGCTATATAGCTATACCATCCATAAGTATTACCTGCTAATACCATATCACTTGCTAACATATCCGTATAGATATCCCAGCTCTTTTGACCGAAGTCATCATGTCTAAGGTTAGTTCCACCAGAACCAGTGGTATACATCGTATTATATAAACCAACCAAGTAGCCATCTAAAACCTCAGGATTACTTTGCCCTGCATTATTAATATCTTCCGAAGATAATTGGTTCGATGGTCTTGTTTCTAAATAATCCTCACTACAAGACACTAGTCCTGCCGCGAAAATAAATAAAGAAATTTTTATTAAATATTTCATTTTTCTAATTTTTAAAGTTTAACTCTTAGACCAAACGTAATGTTAGACAATGGAGAGTATCTATATGTATCTGATCCACCTGTAAAACTTGCAGAAGGGTTAAATCCATCTCTCTCAGAGAATAACCAAAGGTTATCACCTTGTACATACATTCCTAATTCAGCCAATCCCATTCCTGAGATCATATCAGTTGGGAAATTATACCCAATTCTCACGTTATTTAAAGCAACATAGTCAGATTTTGTTAAGAATCTAGTTGACGCAGAAGTAAAGTTTGTATCTCCTGTGATGTTGTTTGATAATCTTGGTACGTTAGTAACATCACCTGGTTGTTGCCATCTTTGCTCGATGTCTTGGTGCCAGTTGTTTCCTCCAAGCTCAGTGTTTCTCATTAAACCTGCATAAGCACTGTCATAAGAATATCCACCAAAGCTATATAAGAATTGTGCACTTAGTTCAAAGTTTTTGAAACCAGTAGACAAGTTGAATGCACCACGCACATCTGGAATAGCTGTTTTGTCAATAAACTTCTGAGTTGCATCAGTATAAACTGTAGTAGTTGTCATTGCAACATTAGCAGAAGAATTATTAGCCATATAGTCATGCATAGAAGCAATTCTAACATCACCATCATCAAACTCACCGTTTCCGTTCACGTCATCATAATACATATTCCACATTGCAGCACCAGTTTCTGTATTAACTCCAGCCCACTCACGTAAGTAGTAATCATATAAAGAACGTCCCGCAGCTCTACCATAATAACTAGCAATATCAATAATTTTTCTTTCTCCTGATCCTAATTCGATTGGCATTTCTAACAATTCGTTGTGTAACATTTCACCGTTGAATCCAACATTTAAGAAGAAATTCTCTTTTCTTACAACATCAGCGTTTACGTTGAATTCGAAACCTGCGTTGAATAACTCACCATCATTTGTGTTGAAGATTGCACCACCAGAAGTTAAGTGTAGTCTTGATTCAAATAATAAATCAGTAGAGTTTTTTCTATAGTAATCTAAATCGATGTTAATTCGATCAAAAATTCTCATCTCAGCACCCACTTGGAACATTTTAGCGTTCTCCCAAGTTAAATCAGGGTTACCAAATGTAGTTTGAGAAAATCCAAACTCACCATCCATTGCACTTGTGTACAAGTCAGCCCAAGGATATAATCCTAAACCTCTTTGCTCACCTGTTGTACCATAAGAAGTTTTTAATTTCAATCTGTTAAATACATTTTGATTTGCCATGAAATCTTCTTTAGATAACATCCAAGCTAAACCAACAGAACCGAATTCTCCCCATTTCTCATTTCTAAATCTAGAAGAACCATCAGCTCTCATAGTTGCCGTAACAAAATATTTTCTAGCAAAATCATAGCTTAACTGACCAAAGTAACTTTCAATTGTATAGTCATTTGTGTAAGATGCCATAGAACCAAATTGGTTAGCGTTGTTCCATTCTGGTAAATCAGGAATTACTAAACCAGATCTATATCCTAAGATATACTTATCTTCTAAAGCATTGTTCTCGTGACCGGCTAAAATTTCTAAGTTATGGTTTGTACCAAATGTTTTAGCATATCTCAACATTTCTAACATATTGTAAGAAAGTTGTTCGTTGTTTACTTTATAGATACTACCTCCTGAAGTTGCAGCCGAACCATAGTAAGGATTGCTTAAGCTATTGTAGTTATCATTCAAGAATTGAGAACCAAATCTTGTTTCTAAAGTTAAGCCTTCATATAATTTAAAGATAAAAGACGCACTTGTGTTAATGTCGTGTCTTTTAGAATTTCTTAAATTATAGTGAGCATCTGCTATCGCGTTCGTGTTAGCACCAAATCCACGTCCTGCACCTGCGCCAAATCCGTAATCATACTCATAACCACCAAAGATTGGCTCAGGAATTTTATTTCCATCAGCATCTCTTGTGAATAATGGATAAATAGAAGGGATGTTATCAACGAACCAGAATACACTTCCAGAATCTTCAGTCTGTCCATTATTATTTCTATCAGAGAATGAATAAGATAAATTCACATTCGCATCCATCCAAGGAGCTACTTCGTGAGAAACATTCAATCTAGTTGATAAACGATCATAGTCAGATTTAATTGAATAACCTTTTTCATCTAAGTAAGAGAATGATGAGTAGAAGGTAGTTTTATCTGAACCACCACTAAATCTAATTGTATTCTCTGTTCTGATTCCTGGGCTAAACGCGTAGTCCTCCCATCTTTCTGGCGTATACTTTCTGTTAATACCACTGTTAAATCTTCCTGTAGCAGGATCGATTAAGTTAGCACCAGCCGCATCCCACATATTATACATTGGATCGATACCGAAGTCACCACCAAATAAGTTTGCATTAGCAAATGCAGCAGGATCTGCCTCACCACTTAATGCACCATAGTTTTTCAAACCTTCCCATCCAAGCTCCATATAGCGCTCTGGATTATCTATTGTATTATATCTAGGTAATAAGCTCATGTTGAAACCAACTTTACTATCAAAGGTAATTTCTGATTTACCTTTCTTACCTTTCTTTGTATTAATCACAATAACACCGTTCGCTCCACGTGCACCATAAATAGCAGTTGCCGTCGCGTCTTTCAAAATAACAGTGTTTTCAATATCTGCAGGGTTAATTGAGTTCAAGTAACCATCGAATGGAATACCATCTACTACATATAATGGAGTAGTACTACCATTTACCGAACCAATACCACGAATTCTAATAGAAGAAGAAGTACCTGGCTGTCCAGAACCAGTTACGACTACCACACCCGCAGATTCACCTGCCAATGCTGCAGAAATATCCGAAACACTTTTCTTCTCAATTTGCTTAGAATCTACCACATCTGCCGTACCTGTATAGGCATCGTCAGTTGTAGATGAATATCCTAAAGTAATTACATCAGATAAACCGATGGCTGCATCACCTAAAACTAATTCCCCTAAATTCATACCTGTAACTGGGAAAGATTTCTCCGCTAAGGTGTTTGGGTTCATAACTGATAGGTTGTCTCCTACAGAAGCATTAATATTAAATACTCCTAAATCATTGGTCTCTGTTGAAACTCCCGTTTCATCCACAGTTACGATCGCTCCCGTAACTGGACCAAAGTCGTCCACCACTACCCCAGACACCTGCGCATACGCGAAGGAAGTAAAGAGTAACAGTGTCATCACACTAAAAACTAAATTTTTTGTCCTCATATATTATTTTTTAATAACATTTAATTACAAATTACTAACATTTATTTAAGAAATACAAGTTTTATTATAAAGAGATTGTCTACAGCGACTTTATAGCATAAAAAAAAGCCGCCTCAAAAGGGGCGGCTTTATAAAATATTTAGCTTTGATTACGGCATCCACCATAATTTGCTGTCCATCGTATCCCCATTAGGAAGTCTATTAGAAGCTTCAATTACATTGGCTTCGTTCAAACTAAATTCTCCTTCTGGATATCTAACTCTATAAGGCATATGATCAATTACAGGTAGTGGAGTAAATACATAAGTAGTTGTTCCATCAACTTCTAAACCTGTACCACCTGGTAATAATAGAATGTCACCATCTGGGTAACCTGTTCTTCTATACTCTGCCCAAGCTTCTTGAGGCTGCATAAATAAAGCAACGTACTTCTGAGAAATTACGTTTTCTTCGTTTGCTGCTGGTAAACCTGCAACGAAGGCATCAACCTTAGATGATTCTACACCCCATTTTTCCATAGAGGCTCTAACTCCTTGCTCATAGTATCCTTGATCCCATCCGTTTACCTCCGATAAAATGAATAGAACTTCTGAATACTCCATTAAAATCTCTGGTGCATCAATTGAAATCACTTGGTTACTAGCAAAAGATAAACCTGCAATAGGATTGTTAGCAGACAATCTATTTTCTGGTAATCCATAAGGCATACCTTGATAGTCATCTAAATCATCACTTGGGGTATATCCATTTGAACTAACGTTAGCAACTGATGTTCCTGCTGGAGCCGCCATTTGCTGTAGTCTAGGGTCGTAACCGAATTGGCCATTATCTCCTTTTAATAATCTAATGAATCTATCGTTCACTGCAAAGTCAGTACGTGCATCAACAAAGTAAGTTGCCCAAAATGGATTACCCTCTGCACTTGAAGTACCATATGATTGAGCCGCGTTATCTGCATTTGACTCAAAAACACCATCATTAATGGCATCTGTAATATGCGCTTGAGCTGCAGGTAAAACATCCTTAACTCTGTTGGCAATTCTCAAACGTAATGAGTTGGCAAACTTTTTCCATTTAGAGGCATCTCCTCCATAAATACCATCACCAGCTCCAAATACAGGCTGATCTAATGTAAATTGGTCGTTCGCTTCGCTTAACTCTTTCAACAAGTCAGCATAAATTTTAGACTGTGGCGCATAAACCGGCGTTGTAGTCTCTTGAATATTCAAGGCTTGGAACTCTGGATCGTTTGAGCCATAAGACCAATAAGGAACATCACCCCAGTGATCTGCTAAAGTCATAAAGGTATAAACTAACATTACTCTTGCAGCAGCAATTTCATTTGGCGAGGTCGACAAATCTTGTTCAGATGCAATTTCTATAATTTTCTTAAAGTTATTAGCTGCAAAGTAAAGTTGATTCCAACCACCTTGTGATGTGGTTTCACGATATAGATATCTATCTTCTTCTACATAATTTATCTGAGCACTATATTGCACCCACGGAGAAGTTAACCTCGCTGCCATCCATCCATCACGCGTGTTATCCATTACCCTTTTGGTGGCTCTATTAAAGATGGTATAAGTTGGTACCATCTCTGGATCATTCGGATTCTCATTAACTCCTGCTAAATCCGAATCGCAAGATGTGAAGGTCATGAGACCAACTAATGCAAATCCTATTATTTTATTGTATTTCATTTTGTTCAATTTTTTAGAATTGTAATTTTAAATTCATACCATAAGTTCTAGTTGGAGGTAAACTACCACCCTCTAAACCTTGGATGTTACCACTACCTGTTGTAGTTTGCTCTGGATCGAAATCTTTGTTATCTAATCCCCAAACCAATAGGTTTCTACCAAAAGCAGTTACATCAACTCCTTTGAAAGGTCCGATTAAATTTTGAGGTAAAGAATAAGTTAAAGTTACATCTCTTAATTTGAAATAATCTGCATCAAAAATGTTTTGAGCTTTTGGTCCAACATAATAGTTGTATCCGTAATCGGCCGCAGAAATATTAGTTGTATTCGCAGCTGTATTCGTTACTGAATAAGTTCCATCATCATTCTGAGTAACTGTACCTGTAACACCTGGTAATACGATTCCATTTTCACGGATTCCGTTAGCAGCCGTTGCTTCTAACATACCACTGTACATACCCCACATATTTGAAACTGAATAATATCTACCTCCTTTTTGCATATCGATTAAAAAGCTAAAAGAGAAATCTTTATAGTTAAATGTGTTTCTTAATCCCATGTTGTAATCTGGTAAAACAGAACCTAAATCTTTGATACCCGTACTAGCGTACATACCATCAGCTCCAACTACTGGGTTACCAGCATCATCATAGATAAAGTCAGTACCTCTAATTTGTCCATACTCTAATCCTTCTACTGCCCATAATTGTGCACCAAAGATTCCATTAACAATATTTAAAGCAGGTACATCTTCATTTAATTTCTCTACCATGTTTTTGTTCTTAGCAAAGTTCCAAGTTAAGTCCCAACTAAAGTCTTCTGATTTAATAGGAGTAACTTTCACTAAAGCCTCGATACCTTTGTTGCTCATCTCTGCACTGTTCACGAAAGTTGCGTTACTACCTGTAGTAGGCGTTACCTGAACTGGCATTAATAAGTCTCTAGAATATTGATCATAATACGTCACGTCAAAGAAAACTCTTCCTTTGAATAAAGACATTTCCATACCAACTTCCCAAGAATCAGTTTCTTCTGGTACTAAGTTTTCGTTTTTCTTAGTTGTATTCAATGAGAATGTTGGCGATCCTATGAAGTTTCCACCACCAACGAATGTGTCTCTTAAATTATAAGGCGACGTATCATTACCGGTTCTAGCCCAAGCACCTCTAACTTTCCAAAATCTCATCCAAGGTTGGTTGATAAATTCTGATAAGACAACACTTGTACTAACTGATGGGTAGAAGTATGAGTTACTGTCTGCTGGTAAAGTTGAAGACCAGTCATTTCTAGCTGTTGCCTCAACGAAAACATAATCCTTATATCCTAAAGATAACATACCATATAAACTGTTTACTCTTTTCTCGCTTAAGAAGTTTTGAGTTGTAGGGTTATCTTTACTATTACTTAAGTTATAAATTCCTGGCACTACTAATCCACCACTCGTTGCAGAAGATAAACTTTTGTATAGCTCATCTCTAATGTTACCACCAAAGAATGAATTCACACTAAAGTCTCCGTAATCTTTGTCATAGTGTAATCTAGCTTCGTAGTTAAATTCTCTTGCAACTCTGTTGATTGTACTAAATCCAGAAACTGCTTGAGAACCTACGGCCACTCTTTCAGAACCTGTCATAGTATATCCATCCCCATATACATTACCTACAGCATATAAATTATCTGTAATATCATATTGTAATTGGAAACTACCTAAGTATCTATTTCTCTCATCTTCAGCTGTATTTTCGTAGGCTGTCCAGTAAGGATTATCTGAGTACAAAGGCGTTGCATTATTCCAAGCTACTCTGTTCCAAGTTTTTTGGCTACCATCAGCATACTTGTAATTTTTAAGTCTATCATAATCTAACTGTCTTTGACCCCATTGTAACATTTTTTGCATAACGCTGTTATCTCCATATCCAACCTCTGGTCTGTTGAAAGCATTTGTGTTTACATAGGTAATATTACCTTTTGCAGATAATTTATCAGAGAATTTAGTTGAGATGTCTGTATTAAATGAGCTCTTATTTAATTTTGAATTTGGAAAGAATCCATCAACATATAAATTAGAGTAAGCGATTCTTGCACTTGTTCCATCGAAAGACTTGCTAAATGCAACGCTATTGTTATAAGAAACACCCGTATCGAAGAAAGTCTCCGCGTCATTCTCAGGAGCTACCCAAGGTCTTGGTCTCAAGTAATTAGCAGCATCATCTGGATCAAAAGCATCCCAATGTAAAACTGAAATGTTAGGATCATACTTTGGCCCCCAACTTTCATCTAATTGATATTCAACTATATTATATGTTTGACCATTGATTTCTTGCGTTTGGAAAGAGCCCATAGAACCCGCACCATATTGTCTTTGTAATTTAGGGAATAAACTTACACTCTCGAATGAAACGCCTGTGTTAAACTCAATCGCATCTTGTTTAGTACCTTTTTTAGTAGTAATCAATACAACACCATTCGCACCTCTAGAACCATATAATGCAGAAGCAGCACCACCTTTTAAGACAGTTACATTCTCTACGTTATTTGGATCGATATCGAACCCCATATCACCATAATCACGACCACCTGCACCTCTTTGTGCATCTGTAGAGTTAAAGTTGGAGTTACTGATTGGCACACCATCAACAACAATTAGTGGTTTATTCTCTGCTGTAATAGAAGCTGTACCTCTTAATAACATTCTTGCAGAACCACCCATGTTACCACTTGGTGTAGAAATCTGCACCCCCGCAACATTACCAGAAAGAGAAGCAAGTGCGTTGTTACTCTTAGAAGCATTCAACATGTCTCCATCTACTTCTTGAGCCGCATAACCTAATGCTTTCTTATCTCTCTCAATACCTAAAGCTGTTGCAACTGTGGCACCTAGCTCAATCGCTCCACCTCTAGAAATTGATACATTATACTGATCGCTGCTCCCTACAGCGATAGTTTTGGTTTCAAAACCAATAAATTCAATAGCGACTTCATCGCCTTGATTTACACTTAAGGAGTAATTACCATCTGAATCGGTATATACTCCGTTGTCTGTTCCTTCCACATATACATAAGCATCTGCGACAGGAAAGCCATCCGAATCTGTTACTTGTCCTGTAATTATCTTTTGCTGTGCCATCACGAAAACGGATCCAGCCAAAAGGATTGCAGTAAAAAGTAACTTAATGTTTGTCCTCATACATTATAGTTTTTATAAAGTTTCAATTGCTAATGTAGCATAAAAATTATATTTATGAAACTTTTAACACTTAAATTTAATAAAACATGTAATTTTTTATTGATTTAATAATACACAGAACCTATTACACCTCATTAGTTAAAAATCTTCAAACAAAACCAGAAAACATAACAAATGTCATAAAAAAAGCCGTGAAAAAAATTTCACGGCTTTGCTAATTATATAAAAAAAGTTTATTTCAGCTTTTTCTTTATCTCTTTAATGGTGTATGCTTCTATAATATCACCTACTTTAATATCATTAAAGTTTTTGATGTTAAGTCCAC
>CAZKJO010000036.1:14573-17577 GCA_964553105.1 uncultured Weeksellaceae bacterium
GCTTCTATAATATCACCTACTTTAATATCATTAAAGTTTTTGATGTTAAGTCCACATTCGTAACCTTTGCTCACTTCTTTAACATCATCTTTATAACGCTTCAAGCTCGCTAATTCTCCATCATGGATTACAACTCCATCTCTAATTAAACGAATATTAGAGTTTCTATAAACCTTACCATCTAATACCATACAACCTGCAATCGTACCAACTTTAGAAATCTTGAATGTTTCACGGATTTCGATGTTACCTGTAACCTCCTCTTTCAATTCTGGAGATAACATACCTTCCATCGCTTCTTTTACATCGTTGATGGCGTCGTAGATGATAGAATAAGTTCTGATTTCTACTTCTTCTTTATCAGATAGATCTCTTGCTGTTCCGTTTGGCCTAACATTAAATCCAATAATTACCGCATCTGAAGCCGAAGCTAATAGAACGTCTGACTCTGTAATCTGTCCCACACCTCTGTGTAAGATATTCACATGAATCTCATCGGTTGATAACTTCTGAAGTGAATCTGTCAATGCCTCTACCGAACCATCCACGTCACCTTTCAATATAATATTCAATTCTTGGAAGTCTCCTAATGCGATTCTTCGTCCGATCTCGTCTAGCGTAATATGCTTCTGAGTTCTGATCGTTTGCTCACGTTGTAGCTGACTTCTTCTTGTTGCTAACGACTTAGCTTCTCTTTCGTCTTCGAAGACTCTGAAGGTATCCCCTGCCGTTGGTGCTCCATCTAAACCTAAAATGGTAACAGGCGTAGAAGGACCTGCAGCCTTAACTTGTCTACCTCTTTCGTCTAACATAGCACGAACCTTACCGTGGTTACTACCCGCTAGGATATAATCACCCACTCTTAAAGTTCCGTTTTGTACCATGATGGTAGAAACATATCCTCTACCTTTATCTAATGAAGCTTCGATAACTGTACCAGATGCCTCGCGATTTGCGTTGGCTTTAAGTTCAAGAATTTCCGCTTCTAATAATACTTTCTCTAGTAACTCATCTACATTTAAACCTGATTTGGCAGATATGTCTTGAGATTGAATCTTTCCACCCCAATCCTCAACTAATAAGTTTTTCTGAGCTAATTGTTCTTTTACTTTTTCTGGGTTAGCTGCTGGCTTATCGATTTTGTTAATCGCAAATATCATGGGAACCCCAGCTGCTTGTGCGTGGCTAATTGCCTCCTCTGTCTGTGGCATGATTTGATCATCCGCCGCAATAACAATAATAGCAATATCCGTTACTTTAGCACCCCTTGCACGCATCGCGGTAAATGCCTCGTGACCTGGTGTATCTAAGAAGGCAATTTTCTTTCCTTTTTCTACCTCAACACTATACGCACCGATATGCTGTGTAATTCCACCAGACTCTCCCGCAATTACGTTGGCTTTTCTAATGTAATCTAATAAGGATGTCTTACCGTGGTCAACGTGCCCCATCACTGTCACGATAGGAGCTCTTGGAGATAAGTCTGCTTCTGTATCTTTTTCGATATCATCGATAGCTTCTTCAATATCAGCATCAATAAATTCGGCGTCGAATCCAAACTCATCTGCAACTAATTCAATGGTGTTAGCATCTAATCGTTGGTTCATGGTAACCATAATACCTAGTGACATACATGCCGAAATAACATCCATTGCGTTCACATCCATAAATGAGGCAAGTTCTGCAACGGTAACAAATTCTGTTACCTTTAATGTCTTGTCCGTTTCTTGTTGTAACTGCTCTTGAGCTTCTTGCTCCTGGCGTGTTTTTCTCTTATCTCTTCTGTGTCTCGAAGCTCTAGATTTACCACCTTTATTGGTTAGTTTCTCTAAAGTCTCTTTAATTTGCTTCTGCACTTCCTCCTCGGTCAATTCAGAAACATCTTTTCTTACAGGACCTCTTGGGCCACCACCACGACGGTTTCCACCTTTTTTAACATCGTCTAGCTTAACATTCTTACGAATACGCTTTCTCTTACGTTTATTAGGTCCACCGGCGGCAGCTTTTTCTTTTTCTTTTTCTTTTTTCTTGTCTTTAAACTGAGATAAGTCGATTTTACCAACTTGTCTAACACCGTCTAGCTTTTTGTATTTAGTTTCTACAACTTCGCCACCTTCTTCAGTTTTAGCTTCAGCAGCAGGTGCATCGGCGTTTTTAGTTTCAGGGGCAGGCTTTTTGGTTTCAGTCTTTTTAGCTTCAACTTTTTTCTCCTCTTTTTTAGGAGTATCTTTTTTAGGCTCCTCTTTTTTAGGTTTTGCTTTTTTGGAAGGTTTAGATTTCGGCTTCTCTGTCGGAAGTTTGATTTTACCAACCTGGGTTAGACCAGAGAGTGTCTTTCTTTTAGAAATTGTTTCCTCTTCTTTTTCCTGAGCAGGAGCCTCTTTAGCTGCAGCTTCTTCTGCCGCTTTGGCTTCCTTAGCTTTTTGTTCTGCTAAAGCTCTTTCTTCCTCTAACGCTTTTTCTGCCTTTGCTTTCTCTTCAGCTTCTTTTTTGGCTTGCTCTTTTTGGCGTGCTTCTTCTTCGGCTAATTTCTTAGCTTTCTCTTCTTCTGCTTTTTTCTCTGCAGCTAATTTTCGAGCTTCCTCTTCTTCTTTTGCTTTCTTTTCAGCAAGTCGTTTCTCTCTCTGTTCTTGTTCGAACTTGTTAATTACGACCTCTTCAGAAGCTTCTCTTTGAAGACGATCGGCATCAAATTTCTTCACCAAAACCTCGTAGGTATTAGCGTCGATTTTTGTAGTTGGTCGCTTTTCGACTTCAATTCCTTTTTCTTCTAAATAACTAACAGCTCTGTCAATAGAGATATTTAATTCTTTTAGAACTTTATTTAATCTGTAAGATGCGGGCATATATGCGCTTTGTTTCTTATGGCGTGCAAAGTTAAGAAGAACTTTGCACATTTAATTGTTTTAACTTATAATTTCTATATTTAACCATTTTCACGGTTAAAGAAAATTTGATTCAAGAGAAATTTCCTAAACTCTTAACCTACTTATTCTTCTTCGGA
>CAZKJO010000036.1:17677-25670 GCA_964553105.1 uncultured Weeksellaceae bacterium
GCTGTATTTTTATTCTCATCAGACTCGTCGTTAAACTCAGCATTAAGAATTTGAATAACATCTAGAATTGTTTCCTCTTCTAAATCTGTACGGTTAATCAAGTCATTTACATCTTGTTCTAATACAGATTTAGCTGTATCTAAACCAATTTTTCTAAATGCCTCAATTACCCACTCGTCGATTTCATCGCTAAACTCTACAAGTTCAACATCCTCGTCTTGTGGAATATCTCTAAAGATATCAATTTCTTTGCCTAAAAGTTGAGAAGCTAATCTAACATTGTATCCACCTTTACCAATCGCACGTGAAACCTCTTCTGGTCTAACGAATACCGCGATGTGATTTTCCTCCTCGTCAATTTCCATTCTAGAAATTTGCGCTGGACTCAAAGCACGTTGTGCCATTAATTGCTCGTTGGTAGTATAGTTGATAACGTCTATGTTCTCATTTCTAAGCTCGCGAACGATACTGTGAATTCTAGAACCTTTCATTCCCACACAAGCACCTACTGGGTCTACTCTATCATCATAAGACTCCACCGTAACTTTAGCTTTCTCTCCTGGGATTCTAACCACTTTTTTAATGGTAATCAAACCATCAAAAATTTCAGGAATTTCCTGCTCAAACAATCTTTCTAAGAACATAGGCGATGTTCTAGAAAGCATAATCTGTGGTTTGCTTCCTCTTAAATTTACTTCGTGGATAACCGCTTTAATGGTTTCTCCTTTTCTGTAGAAATCAGATGGAATTTGTTGATCTTTGGTTAAGACCATTTCATTCTGCTCTTCATCTACAACAATCACATGACCTCTACGAATGTGGTGAACTTCTCCACTCACAATCTCGCCCACCATGTCTTTAAATTTCTCATAAATATTAGCATTATCATGCTCCATGATTTTACCCACCAAGGTTTGTCTTAATGCTAATACAGCTCTTCTTCCTAAGTCGCTGATTAAAACTGACTCGGACACATCCTCACCAACCTCGAAGTCATCCTCGATTTTGCGAGCATCAGTTAAAGAAATTTCTGCTGTCTCATCTTCAACTTGATCATCTTCCACAACAACTCTATTGTGCCAAATCTCTAAGTCACCTTTGTCTGGATTCACAATAATATCGAAGTTATCATCAGAACCATATTTCTTCCTCAATACAGTTTTTAATGCTTCTTCAAGAATCGCCATTAAGGTAATTCTATCGATGTTCTTTTCGTCCTTAAATTCGGCGAAAGATTCTATGAGTGCATGGTTATCCATATTTATATGTCTATTTGTATAATTGCTTTTACTATGTTTTCATAAGGAATTTCAACCGATTTTTGTACGGTATGTTTTCCTTTTCCTACTGGTTTAGGCTCTCTTACCTTCCACTCCAAAGTAACTTTTTCTTCGTCTGCGGAAACTATCGTTCCTTTAGATTCCCCCTCTTCCGTTTGAATCTTAATTTTTCTACCGATATTCTTCTTAAACTGTCTTGGCTGATCTAAAGATCTCGACAAACCAGGCGAAGAAACCGTTAAGGAATAATCCTCTACATCTCTATCTAAATTTTGGTCAATATGTCTGCTGATTCTCACTACTTCATCTATAGATAAACCATTATCTCCGTCCACTAAAACCTCAATTTTATTAGATGGAGAGATAGACCAATCAACCAAAAACAATTCTGGATTTTCGGCGATAGCTTCGTCTATAAGATTCTGTATAACAGCATTTTCCATTTAAAAACATATTTTATTTAGAACAAAAAAAGAGCCTCGAATCGATGCTCTTTTAGTGATTTTATTCCCTAAAAACAGTGCAAATATATGAAAATATAGTGGAACAGTGAAATTATATAGCTTTTAATCAAAATCTACATCTTCCCCTATCTCAGCAAATTGCACGTTTATAACCTCGTTATTTTCATTCCCCATCACAAAGGCAACTAAACTTAGATTGTCTCGGTTTTCAATATTTGATGGTAAATTAACATCAAAGTTTCTTGTATATAATGAATTGGTTGAAATTTCTGAGGCAGGAATTTCATCTCCAAATACATCTGTGTATACCTTCTGCAACACATGGTTATGCTCAAAATTAGCAATATTTTGTGGATAATTACTATACTCACAAGCAGGATCTCCTGTTCCCGCGAAATAGTTCACCTGATTATAAATCAATCCGTCTTCTAATAAGTAAACCACCAACTTAGCATTTGGAATCTCATCTACTACAAAACCAACCTTAACTTGAAACTGTAGATTGTTTCCGTTTAATTGTGAATTGATAGCCAATCCCAATGGAGCAGGTTGATCTAGGTATGGTTGAATTAAATCGTGATAATAAGCTTCTTGAGTACCGCAATAATCGATTACATAATTCTCAACATATAATTGAAGTGGATTGATTCTCTGAATTTGAGCTTTTGGCAAACCTGTCGTTTCATATTCCGCTTGTAATTGAGCTTGGAATTCGAATTGATATGGATCGTCGTCACAATGAATTGCCACAGGAATCACATTAGAACTATAATTCACAAAATGGTTTAAAACATTATTCATTCCTGGGCAGTACCCACACCAAGTTCCTGTATAATCTTCTACTAAAACTTTTTTGGTGTAAGTATCAGGAATTACTACTTCTTCTAAACTCTTAAAAGTAATAGTTGACGATGTATGACCATTCCATGTTGCGTAAACTTGATTTTCTTCATTTACTTCTGTTGGCACAAAACTACTGCCTTCAATTTGTTCTCCATTTACAAAAATATCTGCTGTAGACGTAACATTTCCATTGTTTTGGGAAACAACTGTAAAGTTGATTGTCTCGCCCAAATAGACTTGTTGTTTGTTGGCTGAGATTGTTAATGTATCTGGCACAATTTCCTCTTCAGTCCCACAAGAGAACATAAGTAGAGCAATTGCCATAAATGATAAAAATTGAAGCAAGTTTCGTAGCATAATTAAAAGTTTGAAGTAATATTTGCGAAAATAATACTTTACTTTATCTTTACGCAATGAAAAAATCAAAATTTTATCTTTTAACGTTCTTTCTTTTAGGACTGTTTTTCGCTCATGCCCAAGAAACTGACTTACCATCTATTTCTTTACAGGATATGAATGGTGATTTAATTAATGTTCAATCTTTAGCCAATGAAGATAAGCCTGTTGTACTAGCATTTTGGGCTACTTGGTGTATGCCTTGTATTCAGGAGCTTAATGCCATTGCAGATGTGTACGATGATTGGCAAGACGAAACTGGCGTTAAAATTTATGCTGTTTCGGTTGATGACTCAAAAACTGTTGGTCGTGTAAATCCAATGGTTAATGGAAAAGGATGGGAATATGAGGTATTATTTGATACCAACAACGATCTTAAAAGAAGCTTAAACATTCCTATGGTTCCACATGTTGTTTTATTAAACAAAGGAGAAGTTGTTTACAGACATGCTGGATATCAGCCAGGTTCAGAGTTTCAACTATATGAAGAAATATTAAAAATTCAAGAATAATAAATATTCAATTGAAGTAAATTATTTATGAAAAAACTTTACATATTACTTTCTTGCATAGGAAGTAGTTTTTTATTTTCACAGGAAATAAATTTAGGTAACTTCTCGGGGAGTATTGAATCAAACTCTCAATGGTACCAAGACGATGAGGATTTAGGTTTTGATGCTGGAGAACAAAGATTTAGAAGCAACAATTACTTTAAATTAGACTATACACAAGGTAAAATTTCAGCAGGTCTGCAATACGAAGCCTACTTACCTACTTCTTTATTAGGTTACTCAGATAAATTAGAGGATAACGGTATCGCAACTTATTACGCACGGTACAAAGGTGATAAACTAGACGTTACAGCAGGTAATTTCTACGACCAATTTGGTAGTGGACTTATTTATCGCAGCTGGGAAGACCGCCAATTAGGGGTAAACAACTCACTTCGTGGAGTTAGAGTTGGCTATACTCCTAACAATCACACTACGATTAAAGGTATTTTAGGAAAACAAAGACGTGGATTTGAGGCAACGGAAGCTTCTATTCATGGTGTGGATGCGGAAACCAACATTTTAAAAGCATTTGACAAGAGCGCAACATCTACCTTGAACTTAGGTCTTAGTTATGTTGGAAAACATGAAGAATATGTAGGTTCAAACGAAGTTGTTCCTAGCAATGTTTCTAACTATGGAGCAAGATTAAATTATTATGGAAGATCTGGTTTCTATGGAGGTGCAGAATACGTATTAAAAGGAGAAGATGTATTAGTTCAGAATGGAAATATTTCTAACAAATTATTTGATGGAAATGCTTTCTTATTTAATCTTGGATATTCTAAGCGAGGATTTGGTATCAATTCTACATTTAGAAGAATGGAAAATATGGGAATGTTCTCACAAAGATCTTTATCTGACCCTTCTTCAAATCAATTTAATGAAGGAAACTTGAACTATATTCCTGCTTTAACCAAGCAACACGATTATTTACTGACCAATATTTATGTTTATCAAGCTCAACCAAACTTAAGCTTTCTAAATCAACAGATTGGAGAGATTGGTGGACAATTAGATATTTATTACAACTTTGCTAAAGGAACGGCTTTAGGTGGAAAATACGGAACTAAATTAGCTATAAATGGTTCTTATTGGAACGGTATTAATGCTGAATTTGACAATGGTAGTTATGAGGCTGGATTCTTTGATTTTGGAAAGAAATTTTTCCATGATGTAAACTTTGAAGTTTCTAAAAAATGGAGTCCGAAATTCTCTTCTATTTTCACTTACATGCATGCTTATTATGACAAAGGAATTGTGGAGGGAGGAAACTATAACCACATTATTTCTAATGTAGTGGTGGGTGATTTCTTATATAAAATTACCAACAAAAATTCTCTGAGAGCAGAATTACAGCATTTACAATCCAAAAGAGATAAAAAGAATTGGGCGGCAGCAGTTTTAGAATATAGCCATAACTATAAGTGGGGATTCTATGTGTCTGACATGTACAATTACGGGAACGATAATCCAGATAAGAGATTCCACTACTATAGCGTAGGAGGAAGCTATACACAAAACACAACGAGACTACAGTTGAACTACGGTAGACAAAGAGGTGGACTAATCTGTGTTGGAGGTGTATGTCGTTATGTTCCAGAGAACAATGGATTCACATTGAATTTACAACATTCATTCTAAATAAATTAAGAACTTTTAAAAATTAAATATGAAAAAGACTTTTACTAGCCTATTGATGGTTTTTGCGGCCTCAGTAGCATTAAATGCGCAAACTTATTTCTCCAACAATTTTGATGGAGAAAATCCAGCTCCAGGTTGGGTTCAATTCAATAACGGTGTTGGACTAAACCAAAGCTGGGCTCTTTACACCACGTATCACTCTGCTCCTTATGCAGCTGGGGTTCAATACGAAGCTGTTGCCTCAGGATTATTAGCAGAGGATTACTTTGCAACTCCATTAATTGACTTAACAGAGGCTACTTCACCGAGGTTAAGCTTTATGGCATTACAAGGTTATGAGCAAGAATATGGTTCTACTTATCATGTTTTGGTTTCTACCACAGAACAAAACTCTATTGATGCATATACAGAAGTAGCTAGCTGGACCGAAACCACCCTAGGAGGAATAGAAGATTGGGAAATGAAACTTGTAGATCTTTCTGAGTATGCTGGTCAGCAGATTTATATTGCATTTATGATGTCAAATAATGACGGAGATTACTTTTTAATTGATGATATAGTTGTAGAAGAATCTTTAGAAAATAATGCAACATTATTAGACGCTCCCGTTACAAGATATTTGGAAATGAACCAAGATGTTTCTCTTGATTTTGTAGTAAGAAACTCTGGATCTAACGCCATTACATCATTAGAATTAACTTGGAACGATGGTACTGAGCACTCTACAGTTATTAACGATTTAAACATCGGAACTGCTGAAACAGCTACAATTACTCATCCAGATGTACTAAACTATAGCACAGTTGGGCAGCAGAGTATTGTTGCTTCTGTTACTCAAGTAAACGGTGGAGCAGATAGTAACCCAGAAGATAACACATTGTCAGCTACTGTGAATGTTATTTCACAAGATGGTGGAAAGAAAGTTGTGTTTGAAGAAGGTACTGGTACATGGTGTGGATGGTGCCCAAGAGGTATGGTAGCTATGGAATACATGCAAGAAACTTATCCAGATTCATTCATTGGAATTGCGGTTCACAATGGTGATCCAATGCAGGATGCAGCCTACAATTCCGGAGCTGCTTTCACAGGTTTCCCTGGAATGAATGTCGACAGAAAAGCCCTTGGCGCTGATGTGAGTCAAGAAACAATGGTGAGCTATTTAAATGACTATACAGAACCAACTCCCGTTGCTGTGAATGGTACTGCGAGTCTTAATGGTAGAGAGGTTACTTTTGATGTTACTTCTACTTTCTATTCTAACTTTAGCGATGCCAACTTCAGAATGGGCGTAATCGTAGTTGAAGATGGTGTTACTGGAACAACTGCAGGTTATAGACAAGCTAATTACTACGCTGGTGGTGCTGCTGGACCTATGGGTGGATATGAGAATATGGCAAACCCAGTTCCTGCTGACCAAATGGTTTATGATCACGTTGGTAGAGCTCTATTAGGTGGATATAACGGACAAGAGGGCTCTGTTCCGAGCACATTAACAGATGGGCAGTCAGCATCTTATACGTTTAACTACACTGTTCCTGCTACTTATAACATGGACAACATGCACGGAGTTGCTGTGATTATTGATCAAAATACAGGTGAAATCGTAAATGCGAACATCATCCCAATCAGCACTTTAGGTGTGAATGATGCCGTAGTTGATGCAAATGCTTTTGCAGTATATCCTAACCCAGCTTCTAGTCATGTTAACTTGAATTTAGCGGAAGCAGGTAAGTATAATGTAACTATCTACAATACGGCAGGACAAGAAGTACTTTCACACAAAGTAAATGCTTCTGCAAGTCGTTCGAATGTAAGTTTACCGGTTAATCAGTTAAAGCCTGGTGTTTATATCATCACTGCTTCTACAGATGGAAAATCTTATAGCAAAAAACTAATTATTAAATAAATTAGTTTGTTTTTAAACAAAAGCAGGATTTCTTTTTTAAGGAATCCTGCTTTTTTTGTTTATATAAAAATCTATTTTATGCAATTTAAAAATAGCTGTACATAAAGTTATGATTCAAAGGATCCTTTTTATAATAAATATTACAAAAACAATATATCGTCCAAAATTCATTGCGTTTTTAAAGCGATTTAAGCAAACTTCTCATCCGCGCATATATGTTTCCGTGTTTCATGATAAATAAAACCACTAGGGCGCTGATTTCAACGAAAAGAGGCAACGTAACCTTTTTAAAGGAATTAATAACCTCAAAGCTTAAGTTCTTATAAAAAAATGAAGGATTCTACTATTTTCTAGCAGAATTTTGGAAACTAGGAAATATCTTTAAAATCGAAAGTTGTATTTAAGTATTCAGCACAAATAAGCTAACAAATCAAAAAACCACTGCACATCGTTCAGTGGTTTATTATTATTATTCTCAATTTTCTCGATTTAAATATAAAAATACTCAACTTTTATAACATCTTATTTCATTAATTCGAATCCAAAATCTGCTGGATTTGATCGAGATAATGCTCTTTATCCTTTAAATAGGTGGAAGAAATCAGCAAATTTTTGTCTTTGTCAAAAAATAAAATTAATGAAAGTCCATAATCTTTGATTTCTGTAGATATATTTTCCACAAAAGAAATATATTTCTTTTTATATCTTTTTGAATGTTTATTGGATATATTAAATATAGGACCTTTATAACCTGCCTCTTTCAACTTATACCGAATTTTATGAAATTCAGTATTATCGTTTTCATCTTCTGGCGATATAACATAAAAGTCAATTTTATTTTTATTTTTTTCTATCAAATCAAGTACTTTTGGCAAAGTTTCTATACAAGGCTTGCACCAGGCTGCATAG
>CAZKJO010000037.1:0-1252 GCA_964553105.1 uncultured Weeksellaceae bacterium
ATAAATAATACAAACATAACCTGGACTAACCTTATATTGTTAGCTCAGGTTATTTTTATTAAAGGAACTCTTTTCTGAATTTAAAAGATCTCTCCCCTCTCCAAGCCGACTGAAAACCCTCACAAACAAAATGATCTAGCTCTTGGAGCTAAGGTCAACCTACTCGATGCAGAAAAAACTGCGATTGGGTTTATGTCGATTGCTATTATTCCTACAGGTTCTAAGGCTTTATCACATGATAAATGGGGTGTTTCGAGTATTCTGGCTATTTCACATACATTGAATGAGAAAACCGAATTGGCCTATAATTTAAGTTATGAATATTTGGGCAACGGTAATGCGAACCTAAGCTACGCCTTGGTTTACGCCCACGACCTCAACCATAGATTCGGAGTTTACATTGAACCTTATGGCGAAACCCATGATATGCAAGAATTAATGCTCAATGCCAATACGGGATTAACCTATTTGGTGCAGAATGACTTTCAACTGGATTTTTCCGTAGGAACCGGAATTAATCACAACATGAACTATATGGCGCTAGGCGCTAGCTGGTTGATTGATAGACCAGAGGAATAAAAATATTAGTTTTAAATTGTTAATTGTCAGAAACCTAAGTTTTATGACAGCTAAAAACCTTGTTCTTTGGTAGAATGAGGTTTTTTATTGATTACCTAGGGTTTGGATTAGATTCTCGATACTTAAATACCGGCCTAATATTTAATTAAACTCATTAAAAAGCTTTAGATTTGGCTCTGGCTTTAGCGCTTGAGTGCTAATTAAAACCACACTTTATGAAAAAAATCCACTTCAACGACATGACAAACTATTATTGGTTGTCGCTATTGATATTGGCTTTGGCGCTAATTATATTGGCTACGTTTGAGATGATTCCTTTAGAAAACCCGAAGTATTATATGTATATGCGTGCGTTGGGTTTTGTGCTCATTTTGCTTTTCTGGGTAAAAGATATTGTTTTCAAAAACTATGTCCGCTGGAACAAGAAGGCCATTTATATTAGGCTAAACAACTGGAAGGGGAAAAATTTTAAATTCGAACAAATATTGTCTTGGGAACAAACTAAGGAAGAATTAAGAATTAAAAAATTAGCGGGAAATAGTATAGCATTTGATCTTAAGGACTTCAGAAAACAAGATCAAGAGAAATTACATGATATTTTGAATCGGCATGCCGCTAGATGATGAATCGAGCTCAGTATAAGACATATCTTATTAAAATCGCTAAATCTAAA
>CAZKJO010000037.1:1352-24573 GCA_964553105.1 uncultured Weeksellaceae bacterium
GATGATGAATCGAGCTCAGTATAAGACATATCTTATTAAAATCGCTAAATCTAAATCCGAAGCGTCATTCCACACTTGATGCAGAATCTTATTCAACTAATACAATCATTAGGCTAGATGCTGAATCAAGTTCAGCATGACGTGCGCCTGACACCCTACACCCTACACCAATCACTCTTCACTCTTCCCCAACAACCATTAATTTTTTCCTTATTTTCGTGGTCCAAATAACAAATTGCTCATGAAAATTAAATACAAAAATCGTCGCCTTCTATCTTACCTCGTGTTTGGTGTACTTTGGTTGGTGATGGGAACTTTGTCAATGATCTACCAACCCACAGGATGGTTTAGATATGGTTTTTTTGTATTTGCATTACTTTATTTGGGTCAATTTGCCTATTATAAAACCAAACAATACCTGAGCATTGAAAATGGCATTCTAACCAAAAACGATATTTTCTCTAAATCGATTGAATTAAATAAGGTTCGTCAGTTGAAAAAGTTTGCGGGTGAGTATACTTTAAAAACTGAAGACAAGGAATTAAAAATAAATACCCAAATTATTGAAGAAGAGTCTTTAAAAGAACTGGACAAAGTATTGAATAATTTAGGATTAAAAGAAATTTAAACAATCCTGTTATGTTCTTAAATTCAATCAAATCATTTTTCTCAAATTGAGTATATTTGAGGATATAATTCAAGTTTCCTTATGCACATCTCCGAATTTCTTTTGTCACTTATCCCTTTCACACCAGAGGAATTAGAAGATGTAGTATCTTATTTTAAGGAGGAAAATGTCAAAAAAAACACCTTATTAATTCATCAGGGAAATATTAGTAACCAACTTTATTTCCTGTCGGATGGGATTGGTAGAAGTTATTACCTCAAAGAAGACGGCAAAGAAGTAACTCAATGGTTTTTTAGTGGCGGTAAATTTATGGCGAGCTTAGATAGCTTTTTTCAACAAACGCCAAGTCTATATTTTCTTGAAACCTTAGAGGATTGTAAAATCTATTCCATCACCAAGCCAGATTTGGATATGTTGTTTGCTAAGTATCACAAAATGGAACAATTGGGCCGATTGGTTTCGATTGAAATGTTAACGAAAGTAGTAAATAAGCTAAACGCCATTCAATTCCAAACAGCTAGAGAACGCTATGATTATATGTTGGCTGAATTCCCAGACATAGTTCATCAGGTTCCTTTAGGACACATTGCCTCCTACCTTGGGATGTCACAAGAAACACTTAGTAGAATAAGAAAAGGATAATTTTTCGTATTTTTTAGTCGATTTTGATTTAAGTCAAAGGAATGCATTTAACATTTCACGACCTTTGTATCAAATTTAAAACTAAAAAAATGCGATTGAATATAAAGTTATTACATTTTTTCATGGCTTTAGGCTTTGGGATGCTGACCTCTGTCGGTAATGCTCAACAGCTAGATCCTGCGTTACAAGAACTTATATCTAAAGGCGTTGAGAAAAGTCAAACCATTAACATCAAGAAAATTGAAGCCGATCAAGCGAGAATTGATCAAAGATTGGCTAAGTCTGTTTTCCTACCCAAAGTTACTCTTACAGGTAGTTATACACGCTTAGATGATGATATCACTTTTGATGATGATACCCAGAATTTATTAATTTCTACCCAAAAGCTTTTGATAAAAGAAGCCATTGGGATTCCATTTAATACCCCTTTACCAGAAGGTGTACCCTTGCAACCCGTTCCAGCATTACAAGAAAAAGATATTTTCAAAACCGCAGTGGATGTGGATTGGGTTTTATTCAGTGGATTGGAAGCTAGCAACGCGATTAAAGCAAGTGAGCACAAAGCAGAGTCGCTTACTTATTTAGGTTTGGCAGAAAAAGATAAGGTCGCATTAAAAATTATTGAAGCTTATGATAAACTAGCCTTGGTATACGCTTCTGAGCAGGTTTTAAAGACAACTGAGGATTATTTAGATGAGCAATCTTTCTATGTTAAAAAAGCCATTGAAAATGGTTTAGCTACGCCCATCAGTCGCAAAAAAGTGGAATTAGCTCAACAACAATTAGAGGGAAAAAAATTAGAGTTCAGCCAGAATAAAACTTTATTAATAGAGCTTTTGCACCAACTTACCGGCGAAGACAAAGCTAAGTTAGCCATGTTAGAACCTAAGTTAGAAGACTTTGGTGCTGTAACTTCGGCGGAGCAAGTTAAGAGAAATGAAATCAAAGCTTTAGAAGAAGCCGAGAAAGCAACCTTTTACAAAGCTAAAATGGAGAAAAGCAACTTTATTCCGAAAGTTGCCATGAAAGGTCATTATGAATTTATTGAGGATGATTTATCTTTATTAGATCCAAAATGGTATGTAGGTCTTGGCGTACAGTGGAATATTTTTGATGGAAATCAATCTAGATTAAAAGCAGAAAAGACATCTTTAGAAAGTCTGAAATATCAAGAACAACTACAAGAGGCCGAGGAAATGATTGCGTTGAGCATTGTTCAAGCGGAACTTAACTATGAATCGACTTTACAAAACACCAAAATTATTGAAAAAGAAATTGAGTTGGCAGAAGAGACTTATGATATGACCAACAAACAATATCGTAATGATTTAGCCACCATCAACGATGTTTTGGATACGCTAACGGATTTAGAAAAAGCTAAATTCAAAATGCAAGAATCATTGTTTAATCAAAGAAGAGCCGTAACAGCCTTGTTACACGCCAAAGGAATCTTAAACTATTAATCTAAGCTTAAAAACATTCAAGAAAATGAAATTCATTCAAAATATATCTTTTTTAATCGTGTTGAGCATCGCCTTAGGTGCTTGTAAAAGTGAACCAAAAATAACACAACATAGAGGTAAAGTTAAATTCGAAACCTTATCGATCAGCAGTAAACTAGCAGGTCGCGTGGCACACATTTATGTAGAAGAAGGTCAGGATGTGAAAAAAGGTGACACCCTTGCTTTTATTGATATTCCAGAAGTTTCTGCTAAGATTATGCAAGCCGAAGGTGCTATCACATCGGCAAGAGGTCAGTTGGATATGGCTGCTAACGGTGCTACAGTAGATCAATTAAACCAGATCAACGAGCAGTATAACTCGAGTGTGGCGCAATTAGAATTTGCTGAAGAATCTTATAAAAGAATGTCTAATATGTTGAAAGACTCTTTGATTAGTCAGCAACAATTCGACGAGGTAAAAATGAAGCGTGATATGGCGAAAGCACAAGTGGAAGCCATTGGAGCAAAACGTCAGGAGATTAGAAAAGGAGCTAGATCTGAGCAGTTGACACAAGCTAAAGGTCAGCTAGACCGAGCTAAAGGTGCTAAAGAAGAAGCTTTAACCGCCGAGAGTGAGAAATATATTATTGCGCCTGCGGATATGTCGATTGAAACCATCAGCTTAAAAGAAGGTGAATTATTAACGCCAGGATATGCCCTATTTAATGGTTATATCACCAATTCATTATTCTTTAGATTTACCATTCCAGAGTCGGAAATTTATAATTTCAAAAAAGGAGATGAAATTATCGTTGTTAATCCTTACACCAAAGATGAAATTAAGGCAGAGATTAAAACCATCAACCAGTTAGCTCAATATGCTGATATTACGAGTACATCGCCGATATATCATTTAGATGAATCTATTTATGAATTAAAGATTGAGCCTAAGTCTAATGTAGGTGAAACTCCATTTTATTTGAATTCAACCGTAATTCTTAAGGACTAAGTCATGAAAAAATTCTTGAAATTAGTTCAGATAGAATTCAAGCGCATCTTTTCCAATGATGTGTTGCTCGCCATTTTTTTTGGTGCGCCTATCTTGTATGGATTTTTATTTGGATATGTTTATCAACAAGCCAAAGTGGTGGACTTACCCATCTTGATTATCGATCAAGACCAAAGTCCGATGACCGATAAAATTATTGATGCTTTTCAGGACAATGAAACTTTGTGGGTGAAAGATGTACGCTCTACAGCAGGAAATTTAGTAGAAGAAATGCCATATGAGGAATATTCAGCTGTAATAACTTTTCCAAGTGATTTTGAAGCTAAAGTCTTGCAAAAGAGACGACCAGAAGTTCGTGTGGATTTGAATATGGTCAATATTTTAAACGCGAATACTGCGAGTAAAAGTATTCAAGAGGTTTTAATGACCATGAATGCAGGTATCGAAATCGAAGGATTAAAAAAGCAAGGAATGCATCCTGATCAGGCGATGACGTCTTATGAAAGTTTTAAAATTAACTTTAATAAACTCTATAACTCGACAGGAAACTATGTGACCTTTATGTTGCCAGGTTTGTTAGGTGGGATTATGCAACAGATTATTTTCTTGGCGATGGCATTGGTTTTCTCGAGAGATTTTGAGGATGGATATTTTAAAACTTTGGTGGGGCAAACCAACTCATCTTTGTATTTAATTATCGTTAAAGCTATTCCATTCTTGCTTATGCTACCTATCCTTTGGTTAGGTGTAAGTTTGTTCTTTAATTACTTCCAAATCGATGGAGATATTTACAATCAACCGATGTTTGTATTGGTAGCACTCCTCACTTTGGCAAGTATGTTCATTGGAATGTTATTCTCTATCGCCATACCAAGTCAGTTGAAAGCAACCGAATTATTGATGGTGATTTCTACGCCCGCCTTTATCTTGAGTGGGTTTACATGGCCGAGTATTGCTTTCCCACCTTTAATTACAAATCTAGCGCAGTTTATTCCATTGACTCAGTTTTTAGAAGGATTTAGGAAAGTAGCTTTTTATGGCGGAGACATGTCCTCTATTAGCAAAGAGGTCAATATGTTGGTCATTATTTGTTTGGTATGTTTTGTTTTAATGCTGCTGTTATTACAACTTAAAATCTATTTAACCCGAAAGAAGCTTAAGAAACAACAAGCGCAATAATTATTTAAAATTATTCAGAAGCGTTTTTTTAAGATTAATTATGCAAATCCTTGCGTTTAGCGTAAATTCATAGCATAAAACTTAATCTTGAAAACGCTTTTTTTATGCAATTACGTTCTATCTCCTACTTTATCGTCTTCATTATTTTAGTTTCAAGTTTGAGTTCTTGTAAACTATCACGCTTTGTTTACCACAATTTCGCTGATATTAATGATCATAAAATTTTTCCTGCACGCGTAATAGCCAAAGGCGAGACCAGCTTTAAGTTTCCTTATGCAGATGTAGAAAGAAAGCCAAAAAGCATTACAATCGATAATAAATCCTATGATTTTGAAAGCTTTTTAGAAAAACATAAAAGCGTAGCTTTTGTAATGATTGAAAATGACAGCATTGTCTATGAGCGATATTTTAATAAATATAATGATGAATCGATTGTGCCCAGTTTTTCAATGGCTAAGTCAATTACATCAATTTTAATTGGAATCGCTATAGACGAAGGATTAATTCAATCCGTAGAAGAACCCGTCACGAATTACATTCCCGAATTAAAGAAAAATGGATTTGAAAAAGTTAAGATTGAGCATTTACTTCAAATGACTTCTGGATTAGATTTTAACGAAGGTTATTATAATCCTTTTGGCGAGGTAGCGACTTTTTATTATGGTACTAACTTAAGAAAATCCATTGCTAAGCTTACATTAAAAAGAGAACCCGGTCTCGAAATGGAGTACGTGAGTGGCAACACCCAACTTCTGGGTTTGGTATTAGAAAGAGCTCTAAAAGGAAGAACCGTTTCATCTTATTTAGAAGAAAAAATATGGCAACCATTAGAAATGGAATTTGATGCTAGCTGGAGTATCGATCGCAGAAAGAATGGTTTAGAAAAAACATTTTGTTGTGTAAATGCTAACGCAAGAGATTATGCTAAAATCGGAAGACTCTATCTCCACAAAGGAAACTGGAATGGAAAACAAATCGTATCTAAATCTTGGGTAGAACAATCTACCAAAATAGATTCTACACAAGGAAGTTCAAAAGACTATCAGTATCAATGGTGGTTACCTACAGAAAATGGCGACTATATGGCCAAAGGGATTTTAGGACAATATATTTATGTACACCCTACAAAAGACCTCATCATCGTAAGATTAGGAAAAGATAAAGACGATCAAGATTGGGAGACTATTTTATCTAAAATTGGCGAAGCTTGGTAGTTTAATTTTTGTCGTTCATAGATTTGAAACCTATTACTATAAAGGCTTATATTTAGCTAATTAAACCTATATGAAATACGAAACCTTACATGCTGTTATCTCTGAATTAGAGGAGTTTGAGAAGCATAAGCGTGACTCCCAAATTTCTTTAGACTCTTTTAGAAGATGGTTGAATGAGCGCTTTTATCAGCAGGAATCTCCAATGAATTTAATGGAGAAAGTTAAAGTTGATTCACCTTTAGGTCTTAACTATGAAATCGTTAAGCAGTTGATGCTATTGAATCGTTATAATAAAATCATTATCAAAAAAGGCATGGAGAAATATCCCGAATTGGTGAATGAAGACTTTACTTATTTATATCGATTATTGGATTATGAATCTTTGACTAAAATTCAACTGATTGAGAAAAACGCCCATGAAAAGCAAAGCGGCTTAGAGGTGATTAAACGTTTAATCAAATACGGCTTAGTAACCGAGTTCCCTGATCCAAACGATGGAAGAAGTAAGCGCATCAAGGTAACCGAAAAAGGGAAAGAATTGTTTAAGGAAACGACACACGAAGTCAATCTTATTTCTAATATCATCACTGCAAGATTGAGCATAGAAGAAAAAGAAATGCTTTTCAAGATTGTTAAAAAGATGAATGTCCTACAACACAATATCTATTTAAAATATAGAGAAGATGATATTTCTATGATTGAAAGTTTCTTTTCGGGCTCATTACAAAAAGATGAAGATTCTATTCTTTGAATTATAATATGAATTGATTATCAGTTTTCATGAAATGAAAAGCCAACAGAATTATTAAACTTATGGTAGCCATGGCATAGGTCTTGCTACTTTAAGAAAGAACTAAAAAGATATATATTTTGAAAAAATCATTTAAAATAGACGGTATGACTTGCGAAGGCTGTGTACAAAAAGTACAGGATACCTTTTCTGAAATAGAAGGCGTACAAACAGTAAAAGTAAGTTTAGAAAATGCAAGCGCTGATATTGAAGCTAATAACGATATCACGATGCAGCAATTACAAGATGCTATCGACGCCAAAGGTGGAAACTACGATGTTACACCCGGTTAAATCTTGCTCATTGTAAAACATTTTCAAATCGCCTATGTGAACATGAATAGCATAGGTGATTTTTTATTTAAGCCTTATCCCTTGTTATGGAGCTATTATATTTAAATATAGGCTTATCTTTTATAACCATTGAATTTGATTATCTTTAGTACAGATATTGATAGATTATACATATGTCACAAAATACTTATTATATACAGGGGATGACCTGTGAGGGTTGTGTTAAAAGCGTTCAGGAGGAGCTATCTAAACTGAAGGGAGTTGACCATGTTGAGGTTGATTTAGATACGCAGACTGCTGTTTTAAATTCGGAGCAAGAAATTCCATTTGACCAAGTGGAAAAGCAACTTGCCTCTACCGATTACGAGGTATTCCAGACTTTAGAAGAAGCTCAAACCTATACCTACTATATTCAAGGGATGACTTGCGCTGGTTGTGGAGAAACTGTAACCGATAGTTTAAAGTCAGTAGATGGTGTAGAAAAAATTAAAGTTGATTTGAATCAGCAAACCGCTGTTATTAGAACCAACAAGTATGTTCCATTTTTTAGATTAAAAAAAGCCTTATCGAATACACACTATACTTTGCATAAATCCAAAGAAGATTTAAATAAAGCTGAATCTGACGAGCCTGTAATAGATGAGAGCAAAGTGCAAGAATGGTACTGCCCAATGATGTGCGAGGGCGACAAAACCTACCCAGAAAATGTGGGTTGTCCGGTTTGTGGAATGGATTTAGTCCCCCTGCAAAGCGCCGATTCTAGAGGTAATGACAGTACCTACAAGAAGTTATTAAATAAACTTTGGTGGTCGATAGCATTCACTTTGCCGATTTTCATTATCGCCATGAGTGAAATGATTCCTAACAATCCATTGTTTGATATACTAGATCAAAAATATTGGAATTGGGTTCAATTTGCATTATCCATACCTGTTGTATTCTATTTCTGTTGGATGTTCTTTGAAAGGGCCTACAACAGTATCAAAACTTGGAATCTAAACATGTTTACCTTGATTGGTATTGGTGCTGGAATGGCATGGATTTTTAGTACGATTGCGATCATTTTTCCAGATTTAATGCCAGATGAATTTAAATCCCATGGCAGTGTTCACGTTTATTTTGAAGCTGCTACGGTGATTCTGACCTTAGTGTTGCTTGGGCAAGTGCTAGAAGCCAGAGCGCATGGAAAGACTCAGTCAGCAATTCAAGATTTGTTAAAATTAGCCCCGAATGAAGCCACTAAAGTGGTGGACGGTCAAGAGGTAGTAGTTTCTATCAACGAGATTGAGGTAGGTGATGTTTTGCGTGTAAAACCAGGTGAGAAAGTTCCGGTGGATGGTGTGATAATAGAAGGAAGCAGTTCTGTAGACGAATCCATGATTACAGGAGAACCTATTCCAGTAGACAAGCGAGTGGAAGATCAAGTTTCTTCCGGAACCATTAATGGAAATCAGAGTTTCTTGATGAAGGCGGAAAAAGTTGGCACAGACACTTTGCTATCTCAAATTATTGAAATGGTGAATGGAGCAACAAGAAGTAGAGCTCCGATTCAGAATTTGGCGGATAAGATTTCTGCTTATTTTGTTCCCATTGTGGTTGCAGTATCGGTAATTACTTTTATTGTTTGGGCTATTTTCGGTCCAGGGATAGAGTATGCATTTATTAATGCAATTGCTGTTCTTATTATAGCATGTCCCTGTGCGCTTGGTTTGGCGACGCCTATGAGTGTTATGGTTGGAATTGGAAAAGGAGCGCAAAACGGCGTTTTGGTGAGAAATGCTGAAGCTATCGAAATTTTAGACAAAGTTGATACCCTCATCATTGATAAAACAGGAACCATTACCGAAGGTAAGCCGTCGGTAGAGCGAATCATCAATTTCGATCCCGAGATGGAGCATGATTATTTAACGCGTATGATTGCCTCATTAAATCAGCAAAGTGAACATCCATTAGCTTCAGCGACGGTTAAATATGCTAAGGAAAAGAATATTGAATTAAAACCAGCTACAAATTTTGATGCCATCACCGGAAAAGGTGTAATTGGTAAAGTAAACCAAGTGGATGTAATTTTGGGTAATGAAGCTTTATTAGCAGATCATTCGGTGGTTATTCCAACGGATTTAAGAAAACAAGCAACGCATTACCAGTCAGAAGGAAAGACCGTGTCTTATGTTGCCTTAGATCAGCAAATAGCTGGAATTATGGTGATTGCCGATAAAATTAAAAAGACCAGTGTTGAGGCCATCAAATCACTTCAAGACAAAGGTATTGAAGTGATTATGATGACGGGTGATAATCAGAAAACAGCACAAGCTGTTGCTTCTCAAACAGGTCTTAGTAAATTTAAAGCGAGTATGCTTCCTCAGGATAAATTGAGTGAAATTGAAAAATTACAAGCACAAGGTAAAATCGTTGCGATGGCGGGTGATGGGATTAACGATGCTCCGGCCTTGGCTCAATCCAATGTTGGAATTGCTATGGGTACCGGAACTGATGTTGCCATTAATTCTTCGGAAATCACTTTGGTTAAAGGAGATTTAAAGGGAATCGTAAAAGCTAAAAAATTAAGTCATGCAGTAATGAAAAACATTAAGCAAAATTTATTTTTCGCATTGATTTATAATACCTTAGGCGTTCCTGTTGCAGCCGGAATTTTATATCCATTCTTTGGATTATTGTTATCTCCAATGATTGCTGCCTTGATCATGAGCTTTAGTTCGGTGAGTGTGATTGCGAATGCATTGAGGTTGCGAGGACTTTCCTTAGATTAAAAATATATTTTACATTTTTAAACCTCTCTTTCTTCAACTAATAAATTCTTAATATGTTTTTAAGGTATGCATATTGAGTTTTGGTATTAAATTAAATCTATTTATATGCAATTATTTAAAAACATCCTCATCACTTTATTGAATGTTGCCTTGCAGTCAGGACTGTTTTATGGAATATTTTATTTGATCACGGGAGACGCAAAAGCGTTTGGAGATTGCCTAATTATATTTTCGTTAATGAGTGGATCTTTTTGCACTTTAATGACGGTTGTGACAGGAATTTTACCACTCAGAGGAATTAACAAAGAGGATCAATCATCATAGTTTTATAAAAATAAAAAGACCAGCTTTCGGGCTGGTCTTTTAATTCTAATAAGAGATTATTTCTTAATATCTTCTACGATCGTTATTATCATTTCTTCTAAAACCGCCGCCTCCGCCACGATTGTTGTTATCTCTTCTTTCTCTTGGTTCTGCTTGTTTTACAACAATAGTAAAACCATCTAGTTCAGTACCGTCTAATTGAGCGATTGCTTCTTTAGCTTCCTCGTCATTTGCCATTTCAACGAAACCAAAACATTTTGAACGTCCGGATTCTCTATCCATAATGATCTTAGATGAAGTTACTTCACCATAGTTTTCAAAAGCTTCTTTTAAGCCGTAATCGTCTGTTTCTCTGTTGAGTTTTGTTACAAAAATATTCATATAAAAATTTAAAATAATATGAAATGAAACATAGCAAATTCTGCTCTGACTACTATTTCATTCCTTATGCGAATTTATAACAACTTATTGAATTAGAATAATTTATTTTTAACTTCGACTAAATTATTTTTAAAGCTTTATAATTTTTAAATATAAATTTTTAAAAAGCCTTAATCCATAGGAGGTTCAGACGCTCAGAGAATAAATTTATGTTTGTGTTAAACTTTAAATGAAGGAAACTATTCTACGGAATTATTGCCAATTCTTGAACTTTTAGAATAGTAAACTGTTTTATTTTCTAAAATAACCTTAGTTGTGATTCTTGACTTTCAGCCACCAAATCGATATCATAGTTGGGAAAAGAGAAATGTTCCAAATCTTTACCCTCCAAAAACAAGTGTTCATCTTCAGGTTTTAATATGATGGGCATTCGTTTTTTTATATTATGAATATCACTCATCAATTCATTCGCCTCGGTGGTGAGCATTGTAAATGTAGATAGAGAGCTTCCATCTTCTGGGTTTTGCCATTCAGAGAACAAACCTGCAAAAGCAAATAAATTATCCTCCCCTACTCCAATTTTAAATTTCTCCTTGTTTTTTCCCTTGGTATCATTCCATTTCCATTCATAGAAACCATTGGCAATAATTAAACATCTTCGGGAAGTATAATCCTTAAATGATTTTTTATCATAAACGCTTTCAATTCTTGCATTAAGCGTAAACTTCTTAATATCATTATCTTCACTCCATGCCGGAATCAATCCCCAATTCCAATGTTTAATAAGCCCTGGCTCATCATTACAAATAATGGGCATTTTCGGAAAATCAAAGGCATTAAAATGCGAAGTAGGATGAAACAGTTCTATATTTTCAATACTTGCATTAAAGCGCTTTTGCACTTCGGTTGCTTTCTTGGTCTGTTTCGTGTGATAGCACATGTAAGATTAAATTTTAATTTAAAGATATGCTTTTCTTATTAAATAATGAGGGTAAATTCATAAACCAATTTTCAAATAACAATACACATATCTTTTGAAAAATAAAAAATTGTAGCAGAAATTAAAACTGAAAATTCACAGTAAATATAAAATTTAAATTATTTAATGACTGAGTAGATTCAAACCGTCCATAATCAGATATTGATATTTGCTTAAAAAACTTATGATTAGTGAGGTTCTTACCTGTTAAAAGAAACTCCCATTTGTTATTATCTGTGCGGTATCTTAAGTTTGTGTCTAGAAAAATATAATGATTTTTATTTTGTGTATCGGGTTGATAAAACTCTGCAATAATGGATGCGAACAAATTTTTAGATCCTCGTACTAATATTTTGGAAGAATTAACAATGGCATTATTCGTAAATATTTTAGTGTTTATCGATTTCGATTTTGATATATTCAATTTAAAAGTATTCTCAAAATTTACAGGGAATTTAAATGCTGTTTTATAAAAAAATTCAAAATAAAGTGTCCTATTTTGATTATCTCTCAAATCTGAATTATTTATAATGTTCTTATAATTACTAACATTATATTCAGTTGACATTTTAATTGTCGAAAAAATAATAGGGAAATATTTCGATATTCTAAAATTAGCACCATAAGATTTATTCTGCTCCGGAAGCATAAAATAACTACTTCTAATAAAGTTTAATCCAATATCATTATTGACGAAATAGTTGTTTTTAATTGCGTTATATTTCAATTCAAATAAAAAGTCAAATTGATTATACAAATCATTAAAAGTATAGATTGTGTTTGCGGAATATGTTTTTTGAAGAGATAAATTAGTTATATTTTTTCTTAAATTTCGAAAAGATGTGAGTATAGGATTACTGTACAAGTTGGATAAATCTGTCGTACTTTCGTCATAGCTGTGCTTCATTAACAGCACAGAATTTCGATTTAATTTATAAAAGATATTGACCCTTGGGGAGAAAACTATTTGATTATTTTTCATCTTTTTAGTGGATACAACATCATTAAATCTAAAATTATAATTTTTTATATCTATCTGTGGTTGAATTACCCATTTCTTCCATTCCCATTTATAAAAACCACTCAACCTAGTCTGAAAAGTCATTTGCTTTATATTATTTTTAAATTCATTTTTCACAACCAATGGTTTTGGCAATAGAAGAGATGTTAATTCATCGTTCATCATATTAAACTCTGCTTGCAGTTGATACTTGTTCTCGTTTATGTCAACACCCAAAAATGTACCGTTAAAAATTATATTCTCTTTGTGATTTTCTACCAATTGCTGCGTAGTTCCCGTAAGAAAGATTTCATCATTGTCAAAATCTAATGCGGGTTGCAGATCGAAATGCTGGTGCTTTTTGTCATTGGCATAAATCCCTCTAAACTGAATTGCATGTTTGTCGTCTAAACGAAGCGTGTGGATAAGTTCCTGTTTTGTGAAATAATTTCGGGAATCTAAGGAAGAGGTTATATTATCAATAGAATTAGAAACTAAATTCTTATTCGTTAAAATCTTCTCATCATTCCATTTGCTTTTAAATTCTATAAGGTTGGCTTTACCTGATTTCCATGTCAACTCTATATTTCCATCATACAATTTAGGTAATTTCGTAGTAGATTCATTTTCTGAAGTATTTAGCATCTCATTGTTTTCAAAAACATAGTTAGATCTTTGTTTTCTTTCAAATAACAATCTATCTTGGTGGTAATTAAAATTAATTTTAGCGTTTATATTTTTGGAAAGTTTGACAATTTGATTTCCACTTCCAAACCAATTGTTATTATCATTAGCTCTAGAAGTTTCTATACTGCTATAAAAAATTTGTTCTGGAATGAGGCTTGTTGCCTTAAATGAACTGTTTTTAATTTCATCAGGTGACTTATTGAATGAAAAATAGTCATAAGGAGAGGCGCTTACCCCTGTATTGTTGTAAGCCAGCGTGCTAAAGTTTTTATGTTTTTTGGATATAGCTAAACCGTTTATTCCAATTTGATAACGATCTTGGTAACCATAACCTGCGTATCCGTTACCAGAAAAGTCTATTCTTCCTTTTTTTAATTTTAAATTTAATGCAATTTTATCTGAATTTTCAATTCCTTTCAAAAGTGGATTTTCACTCCAATTTTCAATGGCCTGAACTTTATCTATAATATCTGCAGAAATATTTTTGGTGCCTACTGTATAATTATAATTAAAAAGATCATCCCCTTCTAGTAAAACCTTTTCGACCGTTTTCCCTTTATATTTAATTATCCCCCGATCATCAACCTCCATTCCAGGAAGTTTTTTTAACACATCCTCCACGCTTCTCTCGGTACCATCTTTGTACCTATCTGGATTATAAGTAATTGTATCGTTTTTTATTACTATAGCACGCGATTTACCTTTAACAATTATAGGTTCTAAAATAACTTTAGAAGCCAACAAGACAAAATCCCTCTGATATTCAATTTCGTTCGGTAGCAAGGATAAAACGTCACTTTGACTTTCATATCCGAGTTTATTTACTTCTACAACGAATTTTGTTAGCTTTCTTTCAGTGGTTATTTCATTTAGGTTAATGTGGTATTCTCCTTTTTGAGTGGTCGTAGTATATGCTAAAATGAGATTTTCTTGGTCGATATTTCGTATTAGAATATTAGCATGCGATAGAGCAACACCTTCATTATTATATATAAAACCCTTTAAGATTTGCGCTTGAAGGGTTTGAAATAAAATCAGTAAACCAAGTAATAAAAATCTATAGGCTAATCTCCTTAAAGCCCACGTCCTCCATTGCCTCACCAACTTTTATTTTAATATTATCGCTTTCACCATTTTCAACAGATGATTTCATTTTATTGGCCATATTTACCCAAGCTTCCCTTAATAATTTAGTGTAACTCTCCCAGGTAATTACTTTTTCTTTCTCAAAAGAAAACTTATCAAAGGCGAAATTCTCCCGATAAATTTCAATTTCATAAGCAGAAAAACGCAGGCTTTTATCTGAAGATTCAGCATATAAAATTAATCCCGGAAGACCATCTAGTTTCCATGGTGCCGCAATAATTGGAACTTCTGTTGTGAAATAAGCAATATACTCCCTGCCTCTGAAATTAGCCTTTGCGGCTTGCGTATTATATCCCAGTATGACTGAATCTTTATTAATAACTTTCCAGTTTATTTTATTTAAACTTTCTCCAACGATAAATTTTTTATTGAAAATATGAGTATTATATATAAGTGTATCCTTTTCGACATTCTTATAATACATCTTTTTATCTTTTGATGAAAAAGAAATATGATTGTCCGACAAAACTGTTCTCTTTATTTCTTCTTGTTCGTATTCAGCTTGCACAGGTACATCATACAAACTTTTCTGATTTATTTCATAATAAATAGATTCTACCCCATCAGAAATAAGTTCATAATTAACTTCCTTTGAAAATACGGCGTCCGTTTTAAAATCTTGAATAAAGGTATAGTTTACCTTAATGGATTGCGCATTCAAGACCGCTGTAGTAAATAGCGGTAAGAGCATTAGATATCTAAACATTTTTCGTGTCATGGATTTGCATATGTTAAAAGTTTTAGCAATAATTTTTTATGACATCTCTCCCAGGCAGTTTCACAGTCCGTAAGCAACCAGCCTCCCGATTCTTCAACAATAATGATTATACCATCCTGTTCAACCTGCATACTACAATGCACTCTACACGCATCTTCATTATTTATTTTTATCTCCGATACCATTTCACGTGGTGAAACTTCCACAATTTGACTGGAGTATAAATAAATTAAATCATTTTCTTTTTCATTATTTGCATAATTAAAATTGCAAAAAATTACTGTTAATATAAATATAAATAATTTTTTCATAACACCAATTTTACCAAACAACTCGTACATCCTCAGTAGCAAAACCTAATTCATTTAATTTTTCCCGACATCTTTCGGCAGCTCTCGCGCAACCTGATAATAACCAACCTGCGCTTGTCTCAACTGTATACGTAACTCCGTCCATTTCGATAGACGCAAAACATCTAACACTACAACTGTTATCATCTGCATTAAAGCTATAAAAATTAATTTCATCAATTTTTATAAATTCCTTTTTTATTTCTGAGTCTATATCTCCTTCAGCTCTTGCAAAGCCAACTATTGAAATTAATAAAATAAAAGATGTTAAAATATTTCTATACATAATTCATGTTTTTAGTTATAACAATATTAATTATATTAATTATATTAATTATATTAATTATATTAATTTAACAATTATTTAACTATTTTAGATGTTCTTAATTTAAGATTAGTTTTATCTCTGCAATAGGTCTTTTGTTGACCTGTTTCGCATGATAATATAGGAAAAAATATTTTAATTTTCAGGTTCTAAGTCCTTCATCACAGGCTGCTCTTTAGCCTTACCATGATATGGACGAATAATAAGTCTAACACTTTTGTTGTAGGAAAAATATTGGGTAATCCAATTCACGAGTGCCACCATTTTATTTCTGAATCCTACCAAAGAAACCAAGTGAACAAAAATCCAAATCATCCAAGCAAACCATCCGCTAAAGCTATATTTCCCTAAATCTGCTACAGCTTTATTTCTACCAATCGTTGCCATAGCTCCTTTGTCTGAATACTTAAATTCTTTCATTGGTTTTGAACGCGAAAGATTATTTAAGTTTTTTGCTAGTCGCAAACCTTGTTGAATCGCCGGTTGTGCCACCATTGGGTGACCATGTGGATATTCCTCTGAAACCATACAAGCCACATCGCCTATCGCAAAAATATGTTCGAAACCCTCAACTTGATTAAATTGATTTACTTTTAATCTATTATCCATAATCACTTCATTAGGAAAACCATAGATCAAGTCTCCCTTTACACCTGCTGCCCAAATCAAGGTATTGGCATATAAATCCTTATTATTGGTATCTACAAACTGACCATCATAATTAAGAACTCGTGTATTCAACCACAGATGCACATCCATATCGCGCAGATATTTCTCAGCTTTTGCAGAAGCTCTATCCGAGAAACCAGGTAATAAACGATCGCCAGATTGCACCAAGTGAACATTCATGATTCTGATATCTAAATCAGGATAATCGTTATGTAACACATGATTTTTTAGTTCTCCTAAAGCGCCTGCTAACTCTACACCAGTAGGTCCACCACCCACAATTACAAAATTCATTAACTCTTTGCGCTCATTTAAATCATTGGTAAGCAATGCTTTTTCTAAATTCTGTAGAATCAATGAACGCAAATCCAATGCTTCTGGAATAGTTTTCATTGACATGGCATTGCGTTCGATTTCCTCGTTTCCGTAGAAATTGGTCGTTGAACCCGTAGCAACAATTAATTTATCAAAACTAAGTTCACCTATATTGGTATGAATGATATTTTTGGTCGTGTCAATGGTTTCCACATCCGCAATACGAAAGTGAAAGTTTTTCTCATTTTTAAAAAGCGTTCGAATTGCATGCGCAATGGAATCCGGTTCCAAACCGGCCGTAGCAACTTGGTACAGTAGAGGCTGAAAAGTATGGTAATTATTTTTATCAATTAACACCACTTGATTATCCTTTTTATTAAGATGTCGCGCCAATTTTAACCCACCAAAACCAGCTCCAATGATTACAATTCGAGTTAAACTACTATCTGGTATATTCATTTCTTTGAAATCTTAAACAAAAATAAGCTAAATATATCATAATAATTGTTGATTAAAACTCCGATTCAACAATTTAAAACAGTAACTGCAATAAATTATTAACATTTTGTTGATAACTACTTATTTAACATTTTCTGACACATTTTCCTATGGCTTTATTAAAAATATTTAAATATATTTAGCAAATAGTTAGATAAATAAGTTAGTTTTTATATGAGTAAGATTCAACAAGCATTAGAGAAATTGACGAAAGAAAGCCGTGAACAAGAGGTCTTTATCATGCTAGGTCTAATATTCAGCTTCATGTTCTTCATTATTATAATCGGTTTGGCGACAGGTCATATGTTCTCTATTTTATTTTAGAAAAGTTTAACTTCAAAAAGAATGGGTCGGGATTTTAAAATAATTCCGGCTCATTTTCTTCTATAAAATAATTTTCTCTTTGCTCATGTTTTTGGTCCTTTTAAAAGTTTATTTAGATTTTCTTTATCTTGTCCCAAACTTAATACTCAACTATCATGAAAAATGAAACATCTCGAAGAGAATTCATCCGTCAAATTATGTTATCCGGTGCTCTTTTGGGCATTTCACCCTACTTATTAAGCTGTATTGGTTGCTCAGAAGATGAAGTAGAAGCTATAAACCTTCCAAACCTTCCCTTAATGCAATCTGCAGAGGCTCCTTTTGGAATTTGGAGACAAATGATTCAAACCTTAGAAAAAAGCCCTGACCACTTATTGGGTAGACGTAAAGCTTTAATTGCAGCTAAAAATCCTGAGAAAATGATTGAATTTGTTAGAGACAACATTCAAATTAGAGCAACAACAAAAAACTTTTTGAGCGATGGATATAGAGATAAATTATATGGTCCAGATATCGCTTTAAGAAGTGGTATTGCAACCTTACGTGAAAAAGCTGAAATCCTTAGGGATATGTTACTAGAAGCAGGTTTTGAAGCAAAAATTATTGTAGAAAACATTGATTTCACCGAAGAGGAATTAAAAAATATTTTCTTTCGATCCTATCGACCTCCCTTTAAACCGCCAATAAGTGAGGAGCAGATGCAGGCATGGAAACAAAGTTTAGGGGCTGATGATAACAATGGTTCATTAAAAGAAATAAATCTTTCGGGAAATAATATAGACGAAATCACCCATCAAATTATGGAGGGGTTAGTTGACTTTAAATATAATTATTTAGAAAATTCCTTAAAACCACCAGAGAACGGAAAAATTCCATCTGTAATCTATAAGGAAAATAATGAAGAAAAGTTCGCTCATATTTTTGATCCTTCTGTTCCAACAGGTAGTTTACATCCAAAGAATACAGAAAATAAATTTAACAACTCGGGTGAAGTTAATATACCTAAAAGAGAAATTAAAATTAGTCTGTCTTATCGCAGTACAACTGAAACAAAAAAAGATATAGAATTACTCTCAGGCACCTGGAAAATTGAGGATTTATTTGGCAGTACGGTTTCCCTAGAGTTCTTAAATAACATGGACTTTAAAGCCCAGGCAACCAAAAGAATTGCTGATATAAATTCTTTTACGCCTTGTTTTAGTTTTCAAAAAATTGGAACCGAAAAGGAATTAATGGAATCCTTATCAGTGTTGGGTGAACCCATAGATTTAAATGCTAATGAAATATTACCAAAGGAAGATGGCCTGGATTTAATAACTTCAGATGTTCAAGGTGATACCACCAGGGTTACTCAATTAACAGTTAATGCTATTCCAATGGTATTTCCTGAGGTTCGATTAGAAATTTTTCCAACCGATGAGAACGGAAATATTGTGGAAAACCTATCTGCCTCGAATTTTGTTGTTCAGGACAATGAAAACCAAATTAGCGCCAGAATGAAACAGAATGTGATATCACCAAAGATAATGGTGTTGCATGATAATTCTGGAAGTATGCCATTGGCGTATCGAAACAAAGAAGAAATTGAACAATTCAAAACTGATTTAGAGAAAGTGATAAGAGAAATCTATCCCTATGCAAAAGTTCAAACCCGACCCACTGGTTCAGATATTTATACTTCCTTGCTAAGAGCAAAACAGAGCGATTCAGACATGATCTTATATGCCACTGATGGTGACAATAATGATGACTTTGACCCAAATTACCTGGAGGTTTATAATTCTGGTAAACCGATGGTTATCTTAGAAGTGAGAGAAAAGAGTAAAACATATGATGATTTAAAAGATAATATTGAGAACTTAATTTCAATTCCAGCTGTCGATAAAGAGGCTGTAAAGGAAGAAATAAGATCCCTTCTGTCTGATTTAAAATTTCCACCCTATGTAATGACTTATAATTCTTTTAATGAAAACGAAGAACATGAATTAAAACTTAAATTAAGTGACAAAGATTTGTTCGATGAAACAAAATTCATGTTTGCAAAAAAGAATGATATGTATATGGGTGAAAGAATGGTGGGTTTATATTTAACCATAAAAGGATATAACGTCAACGTTCGCAGAACCTTAGCTGGATGGGATGATACCTTAGTAAACTATGAACATTCAAGAAAATATATTGATGAAGTTCATGAAATGTTGTTAGGTGGTGCAGTAATAGCATTTGAAAGCGAAGCACCCAACCTCTCCATACGTCTCACTGAATATCTGACAACTTTATTAAGCCATGAAAATTGGTTTAATGCACAAAGAGAAGGGGATTATGAAAAAGCTGTGACTCATTTGCAGGAGGGTACGCTCAACTATCCTCCATTACTTCTAAGCATGATGCAACCTTTGTCTAATCCATACAGCTCTGAAAGCATCACTTTACCCAGCGGGTTCAGGTCTTGTATTATAAAATTGAAACCAGGCTTATATTCACCAAATTCAAATGTATCATTCGATTATCTTCCGACCTCCAAGTATCAAACGATTAGCACCGCTGGTGATGGAAAAACCAATTTAGAAGAAACCATTAAAAAAACAATGCAGTTTGCGCTATTGGAATCAGAAATGTTTCAGGATAGTACTTTAACACAATTAAAAAACAAAAAACTAATATCTACCGACAAAGCTAAAAAAGATATAAGATTTGAGAATCGAAAGCTAAGGGAACTAAATCCTATTTTTCAACGTAGAATTTTCCAGGAAGGTAATCATGTTTTCTTTGACGAGTCTTTAACAGCTTCCGCCTATTTTAAAGTTGATCGTTATTCAGGGGAACTTTACGCTAATTTGCCCGACGGCACAGGCGGAGGTGGCGATTCTATTCAAAGGCAATTAGAAGAACTGAAAAAAGTTGTGGCAGAATATGAACAATTGGTGAGTGCTATGAATGTGGGTATGGCTGTTGGTGGAGTCGGAACTTTTTCCTTAGGCGTTGTGGCAAATTATAGTGTAACCCTCGTGAAATTATATGCTTTTGCCTCCGAAGCAATTATTTTAATGAATGCTTCTGATTTAGATGATCAAATAAAAATTGCCTTAGCGGAGCTCGCTTGCAATGTTTATAAAGATATTGCTTATTTATCTTTAGGACCTGTAGGAGACGGAATTTCTTTTTTTGAAAATCTGATTGGCGCTATGGGTGGAAATTTTCCTTTTAACCCATGTTCCTTATAAAAATATATACATACATTGAATACAAAACTGTCCTTTTGAAGGACAGTTTTTGTTTTTAGTAATTATTTCTTAAGACTTACCGCAAATCCTCCTCCGCTTGCCATTTTCAAGGAAACCTTATCTCCTTTTTTAAGGGTTTTTCTTTCAATTTCTATCGCCAATGGATTCGTTTCCCAATCTGCATCTTCAGCGTCATAATAAATACTTGCTTCATAGGATTCATTTTCGTCCTAAAAATCAAAATCTAAAACAAATTCTCGCGCTATTTCATCTGTGATTCCACCTACAAATCAATTACCCGTATTTTTTTCTTCTCTGGCAATGACCACGAAATCCCCTACTTCACCTGCTAAGACTTTTGTTTGCTCCCAATCAACACCCACATCTTTTATGAACTGAAAGGGCCCTGGATTGGCCTCATTGTGCTCGGGTAGATCACAAGCCATTTGAATAGGACTATAAATAATGACATAAAGCGCTAACTGTTGCGCAAGGGTGGTATGCACCCGGTTATCAGGTTTTTCACTGATCATAATATCAAATACGCCAGGCGTGAAATCAATGGGCCGTGAAAGCATGCGGGTAAATGCAACAATCGGAAGATGTTTTGGTGGATTCCCCCCTTCACTAGCCCAAGCATTAAACTCTTGCCCTCGAAGACCTTCACGCGAAACAAAATTAGGATTAGTCCTTCTTAATCCAGTACCTTTAATAGGTTCATGCGCATTAATAGAAACACCATATTTAGCTGCCGTTTCAACAACTTTCTGATAATGATTCACCATATACTGACCATGATGATATTCACCTTTTGGAATAATCTTACCCACATACCCTGTTTTCACTAAGCTCATTCCATGCTTATTCATTAACTAATAAGCTGCATCCAATTGTTGTTCATAGGTTCTGACAGCAGCGGATGTTTCGTGATGCATTATTAGCTCAACATTTTTGGATTGAGCATATTGACTTAAATAAGATAAATCGTAATCCGGATAAGGCGTAATAAAATCGAAAACACCTTCTCTATCCTCAAAACCATTCCAACGCTCCCATCCTGTATTCCATCCTTTGACCAAGACACCGCCAAAACCATTTTGGGCGGCAAAATCTATGTATTTCTTGGTATTTTCTGTCGTAGCTCCATGAATTCCCAAAGGTTCTATCCCGTTTAGTGTAGAATTCTGAGCATCTTGTGTACCTACATAATCCCATGTGGATTTGCCGATGTGCATTTCCCACCAGATTCCCACATATTTCATCGGTTTAAAAGGTATTTCCTCCAAGATATTAGGTTCATTTAGATTTAAAATCAAGTTAGATTCTATTAAATCTTTTGCCTGATCCGTAATGGTAATTGAACGCCAGGGAGTTTTGAAAGGAAGTTTTCTGATCACTTTATATCTGGTATTTTCTGACCCCACTAAATTGGAAAATAACTTATTGTTTTCATCAATTTGAACCGTCATTCCGGAATAATCGATTAAAGATGCCTCATGGAAGCTCAAATGAGTTCCATCCAGATATCTCATTGTAAAAGGTGTGTTGACAGCATTTTCGGGGATAAAGGATTGGGCTAAGCTTGGATGATTTCGTTTGCTCAAGGCATTAATCTCAGAAACCTTGCTTGTTTTGTAAAGATGCTCATAAATATCCCAATCCCCTGGAATCCACCCCGAAGTTGGATCTTCTGTTAAACTAAACTCCGTTCTTTCTTCATTAATCTCTGCAACTTCCCAGTTGTCCTGTTTTGGAAATTCATGCCTTAAGGCAATTCCATCATTATAGACCCGGAAAAATAGATTCCATTTCCTAAAAGGTGTTTTGGACTCAGCGAGTTCAATTATGGTTTCCCTATAATGATTATTCACCATTCGTTGTTCTCCCTACGGGATTTCATAATTCTCATTTATTACTTGTGTATGATATTTAATAACTTTCAAATTTTCACCTAAATCCGGTTGGTTATTAAATTCGAATTTTAAAGCGGAGGGTGCGATTATCAATTTTTGTTGATGATAAACCTGATAGGTGGGCTGACCTTTAGCATTAATCCTAAAAACAACCTGATTAATCTGTCCTGGGGAATCGGTTATTAAATAATTGTAAGTGTTATTATTTGCACCAACGCTTTTAATGGTAGGCTCTCCACAAGATATCATTAAAAAAATTAACACAATTGAAAAAAGAAATACATTTCTCATAAAAAATGAAATATCAAACAAGTTACATTAATTTTTTCAGCCTATAAATAATTCGTATTTTCAACTTTTATTTAAAATTATATGAAAAATCGTGTTTTAAGCTTGGGAT
>CAZKJO010000038.1:0-2601 GCA_964553105.1 uncultured Weeksellaceae bacterium
AGGGATTAATTTGGGTTGTTTTTATTTTATTGATTTAGGCTTTGTATAAAATTCACCAATTCGCCTTGCTGAATTGTTTGTTGTTCTCCAGATTTTAAATCCTTAAAGGATAGTGTTTGATTTTCTATTTCATCTCCTCCAATCATAACCACGTGTGTAAAACCACCTTTATCACCATAGGAGAATTGCTTTTTTAGCTTGGCATCATCTGGATACAACTCTGATTGAATTCCTGACGCTCTTAGTTTTTGAACTAATTTCATAGATTCTTTAGCTTCTTTTTCTCCAAAGTTGATGAATAGGATTTTAATTTTTTCATCATCAAAGTCTGGGAATAAACCTAACTCCTCTAAAACCAAATAAGTTCTATCTAAACCGAAAGAGATACCAACGCCTGGCATATTTTTTAAACCAAAAATACCCGTTAAGTCATTATATCTTCCGCCGCCACCGATAGATCCCATTTCTACACCTTTCGCTTTAACCTCTAAAATTGAACCTGTATAGTATTCTAATCCGCGAGCTAAAGTCAAGTTTAAAACTAAATCAGCTGAATTTAATCCAACTAAATTTTCATTAATAAAGTTTAATTCATCAATTCCTTCTAATCCAATTTCTGATGCAGATAAAACTTCTTTTAAAGCCTCTGTCTGCTCAGCAAAAGAGCCTTTAATATCAAACACAGGAGATAATTTTGTAATTGCATCCTCAGAAATACCTTTTTGTTGCATTTCTTCGATTACTTTTTCTCTACCTATTTTATCTAATTTATCCAGCGCAACGGTGAAGTCAATTAATTGATCTTGAATGTTTGCCACTTCAGCTAAACCAGATAATACTTTTCTATTATTAATATGTATTTCTGTACCCAAGCCAAGTTCTGTATAACAAGCATCATAGAGTTGAATCAATTCAATTTCTTGCCAAAGCGAGGTGCTTCCTACGATATCCGCATCACATTGGTAAAACTCTCTGAAGCGTCCTTTTTGAGGTCGATCGGCACGCCAAACAGGTTGAATCTGATATCTTCTGAATGGAAAATTAATCTCGTTCTGATGTTGCACAACGTAACGCGCAAATGGCACTGTAAGATCATAGCGTAAAGCTTTATCTGAAACTTTGGTAGTCACGCTAGCTGGATTGGCTTCTAAATCCTCAGGTTTAACTTTCTTTAAAAAGTCACCTGAATTTAAGATTTTAAAAATCAATCGATCGCCTTCTTCACCATATTTACCAGTTAGTGTACTTAGGTTTTCAAAAGAAGGTGTTTCTATCGGATGAAAGCTATAGGTTGAAAAATGTTTTTTAAGAATATTAATAATGTATTCTCGTTTTTGCACTTCTTCCGGTGAAAAATCTCTTGTTCCTTTTGGTAAAGATGGTTTTTGCATTTTTATTTTAATTGAATTGACAAAGGTAGTTATGTGTATTATGTAATCAAAATGAAAAAACCTTCAAGATTGAAATCATCTCGAAGGTTTCTTTTATAGAGACTAAAGTGATTGAAGCTTTTTGTAAACTTCGCTCACCAGTAAATGATCTATATTATTTTTTTGGTGTTTGCTTCAAGATTTCTAATAAATATTTCCAGAACTTTTGGGTTGAAGAAATACTTGCTCTTTCGTCTGGTGAATGCGCACCAAGAATGGTTGGTCCAAAAGAAATCATATCCAATCCTGGAATTCTTTCTCCCAAAATACCACATTCTAAACCTGCATGACAAGCTGCTACATTAGGTTGCTCATTGAACATTTCTTTGTATAAACCTTCTAGCGTTTTTAAGATTTCAGAATTTGGATTTGGTTGCCATCCTGGGTATGAACCAGAGAATACAGTTTCAAAACCTGCAGCATCAAAAGCTTCTTTTAATTTGTTCGCAACTTCTTCTTTTGAAGACTCAACACTACTACGAGTTAAGTTTTGAACTTCAGCTTTTCCATCTTTTAACTCCACACGCGCAACGTTGTTGGAAGCTTCCACTAAATCAGGAATGTCTGCACTCATTTTATACACTCCATTGTGTAAAGCATATATCATTTGAGTGAATTTCCTTGAATCCTCCTTGTTTAAAGCTTTCGCAGGCGCTGCAACCTCAGCATCAATGTGTATAGTTAAACCTGGATCTACACCCTCAAAGTCTTTCTTGATTTCCCATGCCGCTTTTTCGATTTCTCTTGAAACCTCAGCTACATCAGAGTTATCAATAATCACCATCGCCCAAGCCTCTCTAGGAATAGCGTTTCTTAATCCACCACCTTTCACCTCTGAAATTCTATATTCTTTTGAAATAGAACAAAGCAGACGGCCTAAGATTTTATTTGAATTTCCTAAACCTTTATGAATTTCCATACCTGAATGACCACCATTTAAGCCAGATACACTAAGTCTAATCCCATAGTTGTCATCGTCTTCTACATCATGCATTTCATAGGTGCGACTTGCTGTAACATCTATACCACCTGCACATCCGATTCCGATTTCGTCGTCTTCTTCGGTGTCTAAATTCAATAAAATTCGACCATCTAAAAGACTTCCATCTAAATTCTGCGCACCTGTCATTCCCGTTTCCTCATCGATAGTGAAAAGGGCTTCAATAGGTGG
>CAZKJO010000038.1:2701-21986 GCA_964553105.1 uncultured Weeksellaceae bacterium
GCGCACCTGTCATTCCCGTTTCCTCATCGATAGTGAAAAGGGCTTCAATAGGTGGGTGAACAATATCTTTGCTCTTTAGAATCGCCATAATAGCCGCGACTCCCAATCCATTATCTGCACCCAGTGTGGTTCCTTTAGCCTTAACCCAGTCACCATCTACCATCATTTCAATTCCTTGGGTATCAAAATCAAAATCGGTATCGTTATTTTTTTGGTGAACCATATCAAGGTGTGATTGTAAAATCACTGTTTTACGGTCTTCCATTCCCGCAGATGCAGGTTTCTTGATGATTACATTACCAATTGCATCTTCTAAAGTTTCTAAACCTAAAGAATTACCAAAGTCCACCATGAATTCGCGAACTTTTTCTTCTCTTTTAGAAGCACGCGGAACTGCATTTAGGTCTGCAAATTGAGTCCAAACTTCTTTTGGCTCAAGATCTCTAATTATATCGTTCATTTATTATTTGTTTTAAAATTATGTGAAAACTGCTGTTTTATCCAACAAAATCAGTTCCACTATTGGCATAAAAGCTTTAATTTAAGCCTCTGCAAAATATTTAAAGAAATAAGGAATCGTTTCTATTCCTTTATAAAAATTAAACACGCCAAAGTTCTCATTAGGAGAGTGAATTACATCCGAATCTAATCCGAATCCTAACAATACAGATTTACTCCCTAATTCTTCTTCAAACAATGCTACAATTGGAATACTACCACCACTTCTGAAAGGTATTGCTTCCTTTCCAAAAGTATGTGTCATGGCTTTTTTAGCCGCTAAATAACCTTTGCTATCAATTGGCAATACATATCCTTTTCCGCCATGGTGTGGTTTTGTAGTTACTTCAACACTATCTGGTGCAATAGACTCAAAATGCTCACAGAAAAGCTTAGTGATTTTATCTGGATCTTGTCCAGGAACCAAACGCATAGAAATCTTAGCTTCTGCATAAGAAGGAATTACGGTTTTAGCTCCTTCGCCAATATATCCACCCCAAATTCCGTTAACGTCTAAAGTTGGACGGATAGAGTTTCTTTCCATGGTTACATAGCCTTCCTCTCCTTGAATATCTTTAATCCCAATGGACTTTTTATAAGAATCTAAATCAAAAGGAACTTTTGCCATTTCAGCACGTTCTTCATCACTTAATTCAATCACATCGTCGTAGAATCCTTTCACGGTAATTTTCCCGTTTTCATCGTGTAATTGACCAATCATATCACATAAAACATTGATCGGATTCGGAACGGCTCCTCCATATAAGCCAGAATGTAAATCTAAATCTGGTCCTTTAACTTTCACCTCAACATAACTTAATCCTCTCAATCCTGTACAAAGCGATGGAACATCTTTCGCTACTAAACTCGTATCTGAGATTAAAATCACATCATTGGCAAGTTTTTCTCGGTTATTTTTAACGAAATCACCTAAATTTTCAGATCCAACTTCTTCTTCACCTTCAATCATGAATTTAACATTACAAGGAAGTTCACCTGCTGACATCATAGCTTCGAAAGCTTTAAGATGCATAAAGAATTGACCTTTGTCATCGGCAGAACCACGCGCAAAAATGGCGCCTTTTGGATGTATATCTGTTTTTTTAATCACAGGCTCAAAAGGACCTGATTCCCACAAATCGATCGGGTCTGGTGGTTGAACATCATAGTGACCATAAACAAGAACAGTTGGAAGATTCTCATCGATGATTTTTTCGCCATAAACTACAGGATATCCTGCAGTTTCACAAATTTCAACACTATCAGCTCCTGCTTCTTTTAAAAAGTCAGCTGTTTTTTGTGCTGTGTCTAACATGTCTTGCACATAAACAGGATCTGCACTGATCGATGGAATTCTGAGCAATTCAAATAGCTCATCTAAAAATCTTTGCTTATTCTCTTGTATATAATTTTGCGTTGCGTCCATTAAACTTTTTAATTATAACTTAATAGGTAAATATACAAAAATTGAGTGGAGAGAAAGATTTGATTCGTGGAAGTTTATTCAATATTTATCATTTAAATCGACTTAACTTAAGTCAAAATCGGCCAAATAGCTCTATTTTTAGATTAGCTATCCTATATTTGTCTTAATGAAGCTAAAATTTGATCCACAAAATTTACTAAACAATCGAAACCTCAATAAATGGTTGGGTTTCGCACTTGCTTCATTGATTGTAATTCTTACGATTTGGATGTCTAATTCTATTGTTCAGAATTTAAAAGAAGAAGAACAAAAGAAGATGGAAACCATCGTAAAGGCCACAGAGCTTCTTGGTTCTCTAGACACATCTGATGATGCGAGGAGAATTGCCCTTAAAATTATTGAGGATAATACTTCGATGCCCATGATTTTGGTCGATGAAAACAAAGTGGCTTATGAAGTTAGAAATCTAAATAATTTAGAAAATGACTTATTGACCGATTCTGTATTTTTAAAACAAAAACTAAGTGAATTAGAAGCTGTTCACGATCCGATTGAAGTAAATCTACCCTTTGGAAAACAATATATATATTATCAAAACTCATCGCTTTTAACCAAATTAAGATTTTATCCACTGGCATTGCTCCTTATACTATTGTCTTTTGCGGCCTTTACTGTTTGGTATTTTAGAACTTTAGAAAGAACCCAACGAAGCTTTCTTTGGGCTGGAATGGCCAAAGAAACAGCTCATCAAATCGGAACTCCCCTTTCGTCTTTACTAGGATGGATTGAGATTTTAAGGTTTGAGAACGTTGATCCGGATACGCTTTCCGAAATTGAAAGTGATGTACATAGATTAAATCAAATTGCAGAACGCTTTTCCAAAATTGGTTCACGCCCTACTCTACACCCCCATAATATTGTAGAAATCTGCGAGAACACTTACAACTATCTTAAACCAAGAATTTCTACAGGAATTAATTTTCAGTTGAGGACTAAATCGCCAGAAATCATGGTGGATTGCAACGCTGAGCTGTTGAGTTGGGTTTTAGAAAACTTGGTGAGGAATGCCGTAGATGCAATGCAAAATAGAGGAAAAATAGAAATTCGTGCTAGTTTAAAAGATAATAAAGCTATTATTACTGTAACAGATGATGGAGCTGGAATTCCAAGTAATATGCAAAAGCGAATTTTTGAGCCTGGTTATACAACAAAGAAACGCGGATGGGGATTAGGTTTAAGTTTGGCCAAACGTATCATCAATGAATATCACGACGGTCAAATTTTTGTTGCCCAATCTGATAAGGAGCATGGAACTCAGTTTAAAATCATATTAAAAACGAGTCATTAGAATATTTTTAAACAGAATTGATTTATTGCAAAAACTACTCATATACAGCCGCATACCCTTAGGCTTTTCGGATATAACTTAAATCATATGTTTTTGTCTTAATTTATTGGTAAATTTGCACTCGCAGTTTAAACTATGCATTACCACGAGAGTTTACATAATTTTAAGGTTATTGGGATTAGTTATGAAAAGGCCGATGTAGAGACACGCGGGCAGTTTGCATTTCTAGACCAATATGCTGATGACTTTATCCAAAAATCCAAAGAAAATAATATAGAGGATTTCTTTGTTTTGTCTACTTGTAATCGTACCGAGATTTATTATTTCGGGTCAGAAGAAGACAAAATGAAGGAAATTTATTGTGATCAAGTTCAGGGAGATAAAGATTTGTTCGACGAGATTACATTTGTTAAAACCGGACGAGATGCTATTCATCATTTATTTAGGGTTTCTACAGGTATAGAAAGTCAGATTTTAGGTGATTTTGAAGTTTTAGCTCAAATGAAAAAAGCATTTAAAGCTTTTAAAAAGAAAGGAACTTCTAATGCTTACATGGAGAGAATCATGAATACAGCAATTCAGATTAGTAAGCAAATTAAAAATGAAACTTCTTTGAGCGACGGAGCTACTTCTGTTTCGTATGCAGCGGTTCAGTATATCATACAGAATATTCCTGACTTCAATGAGAAGAAAATTCTCTTGTTTGGAACAGGTAAAATTGGACGAAATACTTGTGAGAATTTAGTTAAGCATTCTGACAATAAACACATTACACTGGTAAATAGAACACCAGAAAAAGCAGAAGCTTTAGGTAAAAAACTTCAATTAACCTATAAGCCGATGGAGGAGTTAGAGAGTGAATTATCTAACACCGATATTGTAATAGTTGCAACGGGAGCGCCTCAGCCAACGATTTACAAATCTCTACTACCACAAGACAGAGAAATGCTGGTGATTGATTTATCGATTCCAGAAAACGTATCAAAAGACGTAGATGAATTAGATAAAGTTCAAGTGCTGAACGTAGATGAACTATCTAATATCATTAATAAAACATTAAAATCTAGAGAATCTGAGATTCCTAAAGTAGAGACAATTATTCGACTTAAATTATGGGAATTTGAGGATTGGATTGAAGCTAGGAAATATGTTCCAGCTATCGAAGCATTTAAAGATAGAATGGAATTCCTGAAACATCACGAGAAAAAACAACTTCAAAAGAAAGAAGTAAAATTAAATGGTAAAGATCCTTTATCGGAAAGATTAATTCAAAAAATGACCAATCAATTTGCATCTCATATTATGGAAAATCCTGATTCGGCAGATGAAGTTATAGAATTAATGAATAAAGTCTTTAATTTAGAATTGGAGAAATGAAGCTAAGAATTGGCACTCGAAAAAGCCCACTAGCCATGTGGCAAGCCCACAAAGCACAGGCTTTATTAGAAGAAAATGGTTATGATACCGAAATCATTCCAATTTCATCGGAAGGTGACCTCAAGTTGTCGCAACCTATTTATCAATTAGGAATAACAGGCGTTTTCACCAAAACATTAGACATCGCCTTGGTGAATAAGCAAATCGATATAGCGGTTCATAGTTTAAAAGATGTTCCAACACTTTTAGCCGATGGACTCAAGCTTTCTGCTTGTCTGGAAAGAGGTGACAATCGAGATATTTTCATTACTAAATCAGATGATTTTTTCACCAAAAAGAAAAGAACCATCGCCACCGGAAGCCTTAGAAGAAGAGCTTTTTGGCTACATGAGTTTCCAAATGATGAATTAGTTGATTTAAGAGGAAATGTACAATTAAGGATTCAAAAATTAATTGATAACGATTGGGATGCTGCCATATTTGCTTATGCTGGATTAGATAGAAGTGAAATTCTACAAGAATTAAAAAGTAAAGGTTTAACCTATCACTTCTTACCAGAAATGGTTTCAGCCCCTTCACAAGGTATTGTGGGAATGGTTACAAGAAAGGATTTAGATCTAACTCATGTTTCAAATAAAAATGCCGAGAAAGCAGCGTTAATAGAACGATCTTTTCTAAGAAAACTACAAGGTGGTTGTACAGCACCGATTGGCGGTTTTGCCAAAGTTCTAGATAATGACCAAGTCGAGTTTAAAGGTGTAGTTTTAAGTTTAGACGGTAAGCAAAGAATTGAAGTTCATGAGACTGCAATTGTATCAAATCCACAAGAATTTGGAACTCAAATGGCCGATATTTGTATTGAACAAGGAGCGGCAGAAATGATTAAGAAAATTAAAAAAGAACTGAAAGAAGCATAATTCAGTTTCAATTAAGTGCCAAAAAAACGGAGTTAAATTAGATTTAACTCCGTTTTTTATTTATAAAATTTTCACTTCTTAATTAAGCATAATATTTAGCTCTTAGTTCTTTTACTTTTGGATCTTTTAAGTATTCGTCATAGGTCATATAACGATCGATAGCACCTTTTGGCGTGATTTCAATAATTCTATTACAAACCGTTTGAATTAGTTCATGGTCATGAGAAGACATCAAAATAGTTCCTTTAAAATTCTCTAATGAATTGTTCAAAGCCGAAATAGATTCCAGATCTAAGTGGTTGGTAGGCTCATCAAATAAAAGAACGTTTCCTTTTAATAACATCATTCTCGAGAACATACAACGCATTTTCTCACCTCCTGACAGTACAGAAGCCTTTTTAAGCGCTTCATCTCCCGAAAACAACATTCTACCCAAGAAACCTCTTAAGTATTCTGCATGTCTCTCCTCATCTGTCTCTACATACTGACGTAACCAATCTACTAAGTCAACATCTGTTTTGAAAAATTCAGTATTATCTAAAGGTAAGTAAGTTTGGGTAGTTGTAATTCCCCAGTTAAAATCTCCTTCTTCTTTTTCCTGATTTCCTGTAATGATTTCGAAGAAAGCTGTTTTAGCTAAAGAGTTTTTAGAGAAAATAGCCACTTTATCACCTTTGGCTAAGTTGAAAGTGATATTTTTAAATAAAACTTCACCATCTACACTTGCTCCTAAATCTTTGACATCCAAGATTTGGTCTCCTGCTTCTCTTTCCTGTTCAAAAATTATCGCAGGATAACGACGAGATGAAGGCTGAATCTCTTGCATATCTAATTTCTCAATCATTTTCTTACGCGCAGTTGCTTGTTTGGCCTTGGCCACGTTAGAACTAAATCGAGCTATAAATTCTTGCAACTCTTTTTTCTTCTCTTCTGCTTTCTTGTTAGCCTGTGCTCTCTGGCGAGTTGCTAACTGAGAAGCCTCATACCAGAATGAGTAATTACCAGTATATAAGTTTAATTTAGAATAATCAATATCCACGATATGTGTACAAACTGTATCTAGGAAGTGGCGATCGTGAGAAACTACAATTACTGTGTTTTCATAATCTGCTAAAAAGTTTTCTAACCAAGAAATAGTTTCAACATCCAAGTCGTTGGTAGGCTCATCCAAGATAAGCACGTCTGGATTTCCAAATAAAGCTTGCGCCAACAGGACACGTACTTTAGCTTTAGAATCCAACTCTCCCATTAATTTATAATGATCAGCTTCTGGAATTCCAACGTTAGATAATAAGGTAGCCGCATCAGCTTCAGCATTCCAACCGCCCATTTCTTCGTAGATAACACCTAACTCTCCAGCCTTGATACCATCGGCCTCATCAAAATCTGGTTTTGCATAAAGCTCATCCATTTCTGTTTTAATACTGAACAATTTTTCATTTCCACGCAAAACCGTTTCTAATACGGGAACGTCATCATATTTAAAGTGATCTTGTTCCAGGGTAGACATCCTTTTATCTGATTCTAAGGAAACATGACCTGATGTAGGTTCTTGTTCACCGGCTAGAATCTTAAGGAAGGTTGATTTTCCGGCACCATTAGCGCCAATGATTCCATAACAATTACCTTTGGTAAATTTAACATTTACTTCATCGAAAAGGACTCTTTTACCAAATTGTAGGGAAATATTTGAAACTGTTAACATACTTGGAATAACTTTTGTATAATAATTCGCTGCAAAGATAATAAGAATTAACTGTCCTGTGATACAAAAAGAAATTAGAATTAGAAACAAGAAAGCTAAATTCAATTATGAGTTGATTGAATCTTTTGACGCCGGTATTAAGTTACAAGGCACGGAGATTAAATCAATTCGTATGGGTAAGGCTAGTATTGCTGAGAGTTTCTGCGAAGTAAAGGATGGTGAGGTTTATATTGTCAATATGCACATAGACGAATACGCTTGGGGAACTCATTACAATCACAAAATTAAACGTGATAGAAAACTCTTGTTGACCAAGAACGAGATTAAAAAGTTAGAAAAGCGAACACAAGATTTAGGAACAACTATTGTACCTACCTTATTATATATTAATAAAAAAGGATTGGCAAAGTTGCGCATTTCTTTAGCAAAAGGTAAGAAGTTATACGACAAAAGAAATTCTTTAAAAGAAAAAGATTTGAAGCGTGATATCGACAGAATTCAAAAGAATTTCTAAATTTGTAATAAATTTTGTTAAATTTAATAAATAAATCAATATTAAAATTTTAGAATATGAGTATGAAAAAGTTTAATTTAGTGCTAACATTAGCATTTGCATTGTTGTTCAGTGCATCTGTTAATGCGCAGGACTCGAGAAACCCATGGGGTATTTCGATTGGAGCACATGCTGTAGACCACACTTCGGTTCGCGGTATGTTTGACGGATTTTTTGATTATGACGATTATAGTATCGTACCACCATTATCAAAATTATCTTTAATTCGCCACTTGGGAGGTAAATTCTCTGCTGATCTAACAGCGTCTGTAGGTGAAGTAGACAACAAAAGAATGATGATTGACGATGAGTTCTTCATCAATGCAGGTTTAGGTTTAAGATATAAGCTTTTAGGAACTGAAAGTGAAACAAAATGGTTTGATCCTTATGTGAGAGTAGGTGCTTCTTATAGCCATTTTGATTACAGTAATGTAAGTATCGATGCTGATAACCCATACACTGTTGCACAGAGAACGGGTTTGAACGACGATAATCCAAATAGCGATATGATTTATGGTGACTTTGAAGGTCAAAAAGCATATTTCATGTTACAAGGTGGTTTAGGTATTAACTTCTGGTTAACTGAACACTTTGGATTTAACGTAGCTTCTGATTTTAACGGAGCTCCAAGTGTAGAGAATGATTACGTAAACTTTTTCCAACATTCTGCTGGTGTAACTTTCAAGTTCGGAAAACAAGATAGAGACAAAGACGGTATTCCTGACGAAGAAGACGAATGTCCAGATACTTGGGGATTAGAAGAGTTCAACGGTTGTCCTGACACTGATGGTGATGGTATTCCTGATCATTTAGATGCATGTCCAGAAGTTGCTGGTTTACCAGAATTCGATGGATGTGTTGATACTGACGGTGACGGTATTGCTGATAACGTAGACGAATGTCCTAGCGAGGCTGGTCCTGCTGAAAACAACGGATGCCCTTGGCCTGATACTGACGGTGACGGAATCACTGATAACTTAGACGAGTGTCCTAACGAGGCTGGTCCTGCTGAAAACAACGGATGTCCTTGGCCTGATACTGACGGTGACGGATTTACTGACAACGTAGACAGATGTCCTTACGAAGCTGGTGTTGCTCCTGACGGTTGTCCAGAAGCTGCTCAAATGGTAGAAAACATTAACGTAGGATTCGTAGTTGAATTCGATTACGCTAAAGCTACTATTCGTGAGTCTTCTAAGCCAAAAGTTGCTGAGAAAGCTAAAGAAATCAAGAGAGCTTTAGAGGTTTACCCAGATATGACATTATATATTGATGGTCACACAGATAGCAAAGGTTCTGCTGCTTACAACAAGAAATTGTCTAAAGAGCGTGCAACTGCTATTGATAAAGCTTTAGAAGCTCATGGTATCGATGTTGATGTTATGACGCCAAGAGGTTTAGGTGAAGAAGTTCCTAAATGTACTAATGATACAGATGAAGGAAGACAATGTAACAGAAGAGTTGAAGTTACTATCAAGTCTTTAGGAGACAAGAAATAATTCATAACTGAATTAGTAATATTAAATAGGCTGCCCGACGGGTAGCCTATTTTTTTTGTTTCGTCTTATTGATATCGGCTATGTGAAGAGGCTAGTTTTAACTGGATTCTTTACAGTATCTACTATAGATTTTGTGATTTAACTAAAGACCCCATTCCTTTCGAAGAACTCCCCTTCAAGTGGAGCAGAATAATGCTCTTAATTAATTCAAAAGATTCTTTACATTTTCGAATTCAATTTAAAAGACTAGACCCTGAATCAAGTTCAGGATGACCCTCGGGTTTGGTTTTTCGTATAATATTTAAACCACCTTAAAATCACCTTAAAAAACCTCTTTGCCGATGCGATTCATGAAATAACTTAGCGAAATACCTTTTTCTTCTTTAAAGGCCTAGTTAAAGGTTTTTGTATTGCTGTAATCTAATGCTGATATGGAATATTGCCTGTATATGGCGTCACTTTTTAATTGTAACAACAAATATTGAATTCGTTATATATAGTGAACGATCAATCCGTGAACTGCGAACAGAGAACCGGAAATCAAAAAAAACCGTTTTATACTAAGTACAAAACGGTTTATTATTATTTCTAAAGTTAAAAACTTATTTAACTTCAAATGTAATTTTTAGGTTTACTCTATATTCAGTTACTGTTCCATCTTTTACAACAGTAGAGAACTCTTTAACATAAGCAGACTTAATTCCTTTTATGGTTTCTGAAGCTTTCTCCACGCCTCTTTTGGTTGCATCCTCCCATGATTGAGACGAACTCGATAATATTTCTACTACTTTTAATACTGACATAATAATTGTTTTTTAAGGTTAAATCTAAATATACAAAAACTTATGTCTTAATCATATTAAATTCAATGCTTTAACACTTACATAACAGTCCAAACATTATTAGAGATATCTATATCCGCAGTCTCCTGTTTTGCATCGATAGTTATTTTATTTACGGACTTATCAAAACCATAAAACTTAGTAAAGGTTTCATCGTTTAACCTCCACATCATATACGGATAGCGAACTTCTTCTGTGGTCCCATCTTCAAACTCGAAGGTCACCAACAAAGGCATGATTAATTTCCCTGGTCTATTGTAAACCACTTCATAGAAGTAAGTAGGGTTCTTAAGATCTTTTCTCAGCTTAGAATCCATTTTAGCATCCAAAAGCTTCAATTCTTTCATCTTTTTAAATTCCTCTGGATCGATCTCATTTGATTTCTCAACAAATTTAACTCTGTTTTCGCCGTTTACCTGTGTCTTTTGCAAATAATAGGGAGTTACCTTCTCAATTCCCATATCCACGTACCAAGTGGTGTAAAACCATCCTCTCCAGAACCAATCTAAGTCCATAGCAGAAGCATCTTCCATCGTTCTAAAGAAATCCGCTGGAGTAGGATGCTTAAATTTCCATCTGTTGGCATAGGTTCTAAAGGCATAATCAAATAATTCTTTGCCCATCACTGAATTACGCAAAATTACCAAGGCTGTTCCCGGTTTACCGTAAGCATTTGCTCCGAAATTATGAACGTGATCTCCTTGTGTCATGATAGGTTCAAGTACTTTTTGAGGCATAGACATATACTCTACAATATCTTTAGGAGCTCCTCTTCTAGAAGGAAAACTGTCGAATCCCTCTGGAAATACTTCATCTGGAAATGACTTTTTAAAGTTTTGCTCTGTAGTGTATTGTAAAAATGTATTTAAGCCTTCATCCATCCACGTCCATTGTCTTTCGTCGGAGTTAACAATCATTGGGAAAAAGTTATGTCCAATTTCATGAATAATCACCGCAATCATTCCGTATTTGGTTCTATCAGAAATATAGCCATCTTTTGTTGGTCTCCCATAGTTCCAGCAAATCATAGGATACTCCATTCCCTGATCCTCTGCAGAAACTGAAATCGCCTTATGGTATGGATAATCAAAAGTTAAATTTGAATATTCTTTTAAAGTATGTGCCACGGTGCGTGTTGAATATTCTTCCCAAAGTGGATTAGCCTCTCTTGGATATAAAGACATGGCAATTACATCTTTATCATTTAATTTAACTGCCATTGCATCCCAAATGAATTTTCGAGATGAGCTAAAAGCAAAATCACGAACATTATCTGCGAAAAAATTCCAAGTTTTCATTTTTTTCGACTTTGACTTTTCAGCTTTTTTTGCCTCGGCTTCATTTACAATCATAACAGGTTTATCATATGATTTCCATGCCTGTTGCATACGTTGATACTGTTTGCTACTAAGTACTTCTTTCTCATTCATTAGTTTACCAGTAGCGTTCAAAACATGATCTTCCGGTACGGTGATACTTACATCATAAGTACCAAATGGCAGTGCAAACTCTGATCTACCCCAGAATTGCATGTTCTGCCAACCTTCTACATCATTATATACCGCCATTCGTGGGAAGAATTGAGCAATCACATAAATTTTATTACCATCTTCCATTAACTCAAAGCCGGATCTTCCGCCCTCACCTTCTTTTCTATAGTTATTGATATTATAGTTCCATTTAATTCTGAAGCTAATTTTCTCAGTTGGAGCTAAGGGCTTTTCAAGGTCAATACGCATCATAGTTTGATTGATGATGAATTGCATATCCTTTCCATTAGCATCTTGAAGTAGTTCTAATTTAAACCCACCATCAAAGGCAGCTTCACGGTATCTTTTAGAATAGGTTTCTATGGTCATTGGTCGCATATCTGCTTTACTCTCGTATAACATCTTGGTTGGAGAATCAGCAGCACGCATATTTTGATCTAATTGAACCCAAAGATACTCCAGCGTATCTGGCGAGTTATTGGTGTAGGTAATGGTTTCATCTCCATGGACTACATCCTTATCCTCATCCAATTTAATGCTCATTTTATAATCTGCCTGTTGTTGATAATAAGCCGGACCAGGAGCTCCAGAAGCTGTTCTGAACATATTAGGCGTAGGTAGTTCCTCTTTGAGTTGCTTGAATGGAGATTCATCGTAATGACCCTTATTTTTATCTTCTTGCCCATAAACGTAAAGCATCAAGAAGCTGAGAATCAAAAACCATATTCTATACATATCAAATAAATTTTTCTAAATATAAAAAAAAGCACCAATAAATGGTGCTTCTATCCTAAGTTTGAAATAAATTAATCGAATTGATTAAGTATTCAAGTTATGTTATAAAGTAATTTTACCTCTTTCTGCTCCTTTTTTAGTCACAAATGAATCTCTTTTACCATCAATATTGAAGGTGATAAAATTCTGTTGTTCAGGAAACTCATTTACCAGCATAGAGTTTTTAATCTCAATACTAGTTACTCTAGAAACATTCGGTATCTCGAAATACAATCTTGTTGCTTTAGGCGAGATTTGTGCCTTAGCATAATTGAATGTTTTTGAAGATCCATTAATGCTTACAACAAAATTTTTCCTTAAGTATTTTTCTGTAGCAGCATCGAAGGCTTCAAAGTTATCAGCAGAAACGCCTACAGCTTTTTCTAAATCTTCAGTTACAAATTTAGAAGTGAATTGTAAGGCATCACTTCCTGTGTTTAATTCTACTTTGGTGGTTGATGTATGGTAGTCGTGCATAATTGTAAAGGCAAATAATACCATACCAACTGCAAAAGTTAATATGTATTTTAAATTTCTCATCTTTTTTAGCTTGTTAAGATTAATTTCAAACGCAATGCCAAATTCAAAAAGACATTGACATTTAACATATTAAGCCATCCACTGAGTCCAAGGAATCATATAGAAGCAAACTAAAGCTAAGATTAAAAAGATTAAAGGAGAAACGGCAACGGTTTCGCTCTTTTTAAGTTTAGCATTGGCAATGGTAATTAAAATTACAGCCGTAAACATCATCGCTGGGTGTTCAACTGCCAATAGACGACTTGCTTTATTAGACATAGCTTCACCACTTTCCCAAATAGCTTGGATTTTTGGCGACATTATATACATAATTAATCCTACCAAAAACTGAATATGGAAAGATAAAACCGTATAAAAGAATACTTTTCTTATGTTTCTATGCAGTGGCTTTTTAGTCGCAAAATGGTATACTGCTGCTAAAAGCATGATTATGGTTAATATTAAAACCAAATAAGCCCACCCACTGTGGAACTGTAGTAAAAAGTTGTAAACGTCTGTCATTATTTTTTTATTTATATTAAAACAAATATAGTCTTTTAAAATTAAGGCAAAAAAAACACGGGCAAATTGCCCGTGTTTTATATTTAGTTGGAATCTAACTCGGTGATTAGAAGTTGTATGTAACTGAAGCGTTCCATGTTCTTCCATTACCGAAGAAATAACCATAATTGTCTTTTCTTGAAATATAAACATCATTGAAAAGGTTATAAACATTAGCTCTGAATCTCATTTTATTGTTTAAGAAATTAAACTTATAAGTAAAACCAGCATCTGTTGTTGTATAGTCTTTTAAACGTTCTGCTTGATAAATCTCATTGGTTCCGTTTTGTAAATTATTCAAAGAGTTTAATGCAACATCCTCTACATCTACAAATCCGTATAATTTACCATACACGTTGATATCAGCATTGAAAGCAAAGTTTCTATTGATATCCCAAACAAATCCAAATCCAGCGTTAACCATAGGCGCTTCCCCTACATAAGTTCCTGTTAAATCTCCAGAAACAGTTTCGAAAACCTGTCCATTTTGAGGATCAACTAAGTTGATATCAGTTTCTCCGTCATATTTGAAATCGTTGTAAGACATATAACCTCTAACTTTCCACTGAGAATTAATTCGTGAATTGAAATCCATTTCTAGTCCTTTGTGTAACTGAGCAATTTCAAGGAATCTAAATCCAACATCTTCAACTCCATCCCAAACTCCAGATGCGCTTAAGAATCTGTTATCCCATTTGGTCCAGTAAGCATTAAGGTTTACTGTAGTTCTTCCCACATTTAATCTATATCCTGCTTCTAAACCAGTAATCAATTCATTTTCTACTTCTGGTTCACGAGGTACATTGGTTCCATACTCATAGATGTTATCCAAGAAAGGTTGACGAGAATAATATCCTGCGTTTGCAAAAATAGTATGCATATCATTAATTGAATACGCCGCACCCCCTTTTAGGTTATAACCAATTCTATTGATCTTTTCAGATTGATCTGCAGGCGCATTAAATCTATCTTCCTTTTTGTAGGATTGGTTTGAAACCGCACCTTGGAAGAATGTCGAAAATCCATTTTGTGCATATTCCACTTGACCGAAAGCACCCTGGTAATTAATCCACTCTGAATTATCATATGCAATTCTTTCACCTTCGTCAGCAAAATTAAATAAGGCTGCCCATGGGTCTGCATCAAATGTTGAGTTAACAATATATTGTCCGTTGCCGTCTAGCATATGGCTACCCCATCCAGCTGAAGCGTCATCCCAACCGCTCAAACCAAACAAATCTGTTAACTGGCGGAAGTGATCTCCTTTATAAAATCGAACATCTGCTCCAACATTGAAGGTAATGGCGTTTAATTCGTGTTCAAAGTTTGAAACCATTCCGTACCATTGGTGATTGTTTACAGAAGAACGTAACGCTCCGGCATTTCCATATCTACCAATTCCACCAGGAATTGCTGCGTTTTGTTGATATACAGCATTAAAGTTTGCCAATCCCGTAACAGGATCTACCAATCTTGTTGTATTCGAAGAAGAGCCATAGTTTCCAGTTCCTCCACCTCTACCAAAAGAAGAATATAAAACAGTCGATAAATTAGATCTATCTGAAATATCCCAATCCCAGTTAAAGTTCATAACAGGTTTGTGATAGTAATTTTTTCTCCAGGACATTAACTCACTACCATAAAATCCATAATTGTTATTGAATTTAGTTCCTCTTTCTTCATACAAATCCATTGTTTTAGAATAGTTTTGATCATGTGATTGTGGCGCACCAAAAACCATAAAATTGAAGTTATGGTTTCCAGCTTGTTTTCCTACAGAAAGGAAATAGTTTTGACCTTGACCTTGGGTTCCTTCAGCCCATTTTCTCCAGCCTTGCCAATGATCTACCATAACAGATACACCCCATCCACTTTCCATAAGTCCAGTGTTATAACCTAAAGTTCCTTTAAAGTAACTGTCATTTCCTACCATGAAACGAGCCATTCCACCTTGTTTCTTTTCAGTTGCTTTAGTAACGATATTCACCGTACCTCCAACCGAAGAAATAGCTAATTTAGAAGATCCTAAACCTCTTTGAACTTGAATACCGTTTGCGATATCACTCATTCCCTGCCAGTTAGACCAATACATGTTTCCATCCTCCATTCCATTGATGGGTTGACCATTTAATAAGAAAGCTGTATTTGATTGGTCAAAACCTCTCAAAAACATTTGCCCATCTCCAAATCCACCTGCCTGATTTGCAACATAAACATTAGGCGTGTTTTTCATTGCCTCCGGGAATTCTACGTTTCCAACTGCCCTGTCCTGAATTTCCTGACTTGTAATTACACTTGTTGCAATAGGAGTTTGACGATCTTCTGTTAAATCGATAACACCTCTTCCTACTACGACCATGCTACCCAAAGAAACTCCTTCTCCAGATAATGCGATAGTACCTAAATTTAATGTTTCTCCGTCTACTCCTGTGAAAGAAACTTGTTGAGTACCATTTGAAATGTCAAGAATCTCTAAGATTCCTTCACCTGCTTCTGTGGTTATACTAAAAGAACCATCAGTTTGTGTATTTACAGAACTAGCTGTACCTAACACATTTACTTGTGCGCCAGAGATAGGAAAATTATCTCCATCTACCACATTACCGGTAATTACAGCCTGCGAGAACGCAAAGGATGCAAAAACAACCATTAAAAGTCCTGATAACAGACCTTTGGATACATTTAACCTCATTGTGTTTATTTGTTTTTTAGATTTCGTTGCAAAATTGAACTGATTTGATAAATTATATGTTATCTTAATGTTAATTATTATGATATATTTAAAAGAGCTTTATTTAGAATGCTTTTAAACTAAGATCTATATTTTTTGCTGAATGAATTATAGCACCAGACGAAATAAAATCAACACCCGTTTCAGCAACTTGTTTTAAGGTCTCTAATGTAATCCCGCCTGAAGCTTCTGTCTCTGCTTTTCCTCCAATGAATTTGACTGCCTCTATTGTATTCTTGATCGAAAAATTATCTAACATAATTCTATCAACATTAGCATCTAAAGCTTGTTTTACCTCATCAAGGTTACGCGTTTCAACCTCTATTTTTAAATCTAATTGATTTTCTTTTAAATATTCTCTTGTCTTATTTACTGCTTTTTCGATTCCACCAGCGTAATCTATGTGATTATCTTTTAGCATAATCATATCATACAACCCGAATCTATGATTATGAGCACCGCCAATTACCACAGCCCATTTTTCAATCATTCTGAAATTAGGCGTCGTTTTTCGTGTATCAAGAATTTTTGTGTTAGTTGCTGCAACTTCATTTACCATAGAATGAGCTAAAGTTGCAATTCCAGACATGCGTTGCATGATATTTAGGACAAGGCGCTCTGCGGTTAAAATAGACTGAGCAGAACCTTCAATAGTAAAGGCAATATCTCCTACCTTCATCACATCGCCATCAGACATAAGTGCCTTAAACTCCAAATCTGGATCTAAATAGGAAAAAACAATTTCCGCCAGTTCTACACCTGCCAAAACACCGTCTTCTTTCACTAATAATCTGGCTCTATTCTTTGCCTCATATGGAATACTGGCTAAAGTAGAATGATCACCATCCCCCACATCTTCTCTAAATGCTTGATGGATGAAATTTATTAACTTTTCATCAGTAATATAGGATGGCCTTTCAATTTTCTTCATCTTCTAAGATTGTGAATTTTAAGTTTAAAATTTTATCTAAATGTTAAAATTATACTTAAAACCACTGCAAATTTAAATAATATTTCAATTAATCTACTAAATCTTTGTTGAAAAAAGCTCCTCGATTTTCCTTTTGTTGGATACTTTGACTAATAATTAAATGCGCTACACTCACCAAATTTCTTAATTCAGACAGTTGTGGCGATAAAATTGAAAATTGATATAATTCATTTACAGATTTAAATATTTTATCCGCCTGCATTGCTGCTAATTTCAATCTTTCATCGCTTCGCACGATCCCAACTAAATCACTCATCAATGACTGCAAATCTTTTCGTAAGTAGGTAATCACCACCATTTCGTCCATCATGCGCATACCCTCATCATCCCACTCAGGAACATTGGTTAAATATTCATAATTAAAATCATCCTTTTCTAAAAGCTGAGCAGTTTTCACGGCAGCATTATGCCCATAAACCAATGCTTCAAGCAAGGAATTCGAAGCTAATCTATTGGCTCCATGCAATCCTGTGTTGGTACATTCACCTACTGCAAAAAGATTCTTGATGCTAGTTTGTCCGTCTTTATCTACATTAATTCCTCCACACAAATAATGTTGTGCTGGAACCACTGGAATAAGCTGATTAAATAAATCAATCCCTTCTGAAAGACATTTCTCATAAATATTTGGAAAGTGAGCCAAGAATTTTTCTCTGTCTAAATGTCGACAATCCAAGCCAACAAATTCGGCACCGGTTTTTTTCATTACGTCGTCAATAGCTCTCGCCACAATATCTCTTGAGGCTAATTCTTCTCTTTCATCATAATCCTGCATAAATGGCTCATCTTTCATGGTGCGCAATTTTGCACCAAAACCTCTAACCGCTTCTGAAATTAAGAAGAGTCTACCATTTCTATTACTATATAATGCAGTAGGATGAAACTGAATAAATGCCATATTACCAATTTCCGCTTTAGCTCTATAAGCCAAACCTATTCCATCTCCTGTGGCAATGACTGGATTGGTGGTGTTTTCATAGACTTGTCCCACGCCACCCGTCGCCATGAGTGTAATTTTTGCTGTGTACTTTAAAATCTTTTTGGCATAAATATCCAAGACATAAGCACCATAACACTGAATGTTTTCTTGATTAAATTCAGAAGCCTTAACGTGATGTTCTGTAATAAGATCAATCACATGATGATGCGCCAGAAGTGTTGTGTTTTCTAATTTATCAATCGCAGCTAATAAAGCTCTTTCAATCTCGAAACCTGTTATATCTTTGTGGTGAACTACCCGATTTTCTGAATGACCACCTTCTTTGCCTAAATCGAAAGTACCGATTTCGTTCACATCGAATTGTGCACCCCATTCTATAATTTCCTTGAATCTTTTTGGGCCTTCTTTGACTACCATTTCAACAACATCGCGATCATTTAGGTAATCACCCGCCATCATGGTGTCTTCTATATGTTTATTGAAACTATCATTATCAAAATCGGTAACAACCGCCACGCCGCCTTGTGCATATTTGGTGTTGGACTCGTCTTCGTCTGCCTTGGTTACAATCGTAATTTTGGCATCAGGATTTCTCTGAGCAACTTTTAAGGCATAAGATAAACCGGATATTCCGGAACCAATGACAAGAACGTCGGTAACAATCATACGTTTATATATTCTATAGTTAGGTCAATAGTGACACACAAATGTATAAAAATATGATAAATTATGATTTTTATTTGGATAAGCTGTCAAACGCAAGCAAGTTTTACGAATTACTCATACGTATCAACTCCAATACCCAGCATTTCATTTTCTTTTTTAATAAAATCTCGCAGTAACACTTCGAATTCCTTTCTCGAAATATAATTACTCCTTCTGATTTTTGGCTTTCTGATCTCGATTTCATCAGATTTATGTAAAGACTCCATCATAATCAATTGTTTCTCCGTTGATAAAAGCCTACTAGACTCTACAATTAATATAAGCCCTGGCAAGCCCCATACATATTCTGGTCCAGAATTAATAGGAATTTCTGAAGTGTACCATGCTACTAATTTCACATCATTATCCAACGTTTCTGCTTTTCTAATCCTATATCCTTTGTAGGTTT
>CAZKJO010000039.1:0-10365 GCA_964553105.1 uncultured Weeksellaceae bacterium
TTTGCAGCTAGCCAAGGTAGGTTGCCGTGGCCTGTGGCTCAAGGAGATATTGTCGGTCGATTTGGACGTGTTCCTCATGCTGTTCTTCCGGGTATTTATGAGAACCATGCTGGAGTTTTAATAGCTACAACAAAAGCTAGTAATGCCAGAGCTGTCTACGAAGGATCGGTTCAAGCTATTATGCCCATTAAAGGAGGAAACAAGGCGGTTATAGTGTCGCACGGAACCTATTTTACGGTGTATAATAATCTAGCAACTGTTTATGTATCAAAAGGTGACAAAGTTAATAACCGTCAAGATTTAGGGAAAATTTATACCGATAGCGATGGCAATACCATTCTAGATTTCCAAGTGTGGAAAGGAACTTCTAAACAAGATCCTTCAAGATGGGTATCAGGAATGTAATATTTCCGTAACTTTGCTTTAAAATAAAGAAAATGATTTCAACAATATTTTTAATGATGAGTGCATGGCAAATCGCCATCATCGTAGTCTTAGTTTTGCTGCTTTTTGGAGGTAAAAAGATTCCTGAATTAATGCGTGGATTAGGTTCTGGTATAAAAGAATTTAAAGATGCTTCTAAGGATGATGATACCAAAGATACAAAGGAGGAAATTAACTCTAAGTAATCCTATCATCAAGCTTAATAGTATGTTAGGTATATTATTTGATGAACTAGATAAAAACTATTTCATGCAAAAAGGATATGCCTATTTCTCAATTTTTCTCTTATTTTTAATATCTCTGAGTGCTTGTAAAAGCGAGGGAGAAAACACTTATCGCGAAGATTCTTCTGGGCCTATCAGCTTGGTTTCAGTTTTTTCTAGTGAAGACATGTATAAACAGCTCGAAGCTGGATTGCAAGATAGTTTAGTGTTCGGTAAGATATTTCCAGGGCTATATTATCCACCTGAGGTAATGTTTGCGACGAGACATTTCGAGTCAGATTTATTGAATCGTTTTAAAACAACTCGATTAGTATTGGACGTTCAAGAAGGTGAACCTTCTTTTGAAATCGAAAAAAATAAATTTTCTAGACCACAAGCTTACATTAAAGTTAAGGGTAATTCAGCAGAGGAGATATTATCTCTTTTGAGAGAAAATCAAACGGCTATATTAGATTCTTATCGTTGGGCAGATCATGAATTTGTATTAGATGGCTTAAAGTCTAAGGCACGTCCAGACAATTCAATGTTAGAAAAACTCAATGTAGATTTGGTAGTTCCGCATGATTATCAGGTTGTTAAAGATGAAAACAACTTTGTTTGGTTTAGAAAAGATGTTTTTAATACCATTCAAAACATAGATGAGCGCGATCAAGGTATAGTAACTGACTCTTCACAAGATATTTTGAATATATTCGTTTTTAAAATTCCATATGCTCAACCTGATATCACTATGGAAAAGGCGCATTATATTCTTGATTCAATTACAAAAGTTTACACCAAAGGGTCAAGAGAGCCAAGAGATGTTTACGTACCAACCAACAATGGCCAAGATTCTATCAAAACCTCTGTTTCAGATCATATTCAGGTTGAACCCAATCCAATGTTGAGTGATTATTATGATTTTAAACTCTTAGAAGAAAACGAAAATCAAAATGTTTATGAGACACAAGGATGGTGGTCTATGACCTTATCTCAACTTGGAGGTCCATTTACAGCAAAATTTATAATAGACAAACAAAATAAACAACTTTATGTAGCCGATGCTGTCATGTTTGCGCCTTTGAATCAAGGAGTTAGCAAAAAACGTGATTACATTCTCGCTATGGAAAGCTTGTTTACAACATTTAAAATAAAACCATGAGTTTAACTGATAAAGCTTGGAAAATATTCAACGAAAGTATTAATGATTATCATATAAATGATGATGTTAATGCTACCTTAAACAATCCATATCCAGCTGATAGTATAGATCACTTATTGTATAGAAAAAATTGGATAGACACAGTTCAGTGGCATTTAGAAGATATAATACGTGATCCAGAAATTGATCCCGCGGAAGCTTTAAGTTTAAAAAGATGGATTGATAGATCTAATCAGGAGAGAACAGATACGGTTGAGTACATTGATAGCTGGTTCTTAAATCAATACAAAGAGGTAACACCAGCTGCAGATGCTAAAATCAATACAGAAAGTCCAGCCTGGGCAATAGATAGATTCTCGATTCTTTCGTTGAAAGTATATCACATGAAAGAAGAGGTGGAGCGTGCGGATGCATCTCCCGAACATCAAAAAAAATCTCAAGAAAAGTTAGCTGTCCTAGAAGAACAGAAGATCGATTTGGGTACTGCGATTGAAGAATTGATAACGGATTTGGCTTCGGGTAACAAGAAGATGAAAGTTTACAAACAAATGAAAATGTATAATGACGAGGATTTTAATCCTGTCTTGTATAAAAAATAGAATTAATCTTCTAAAAAGTTAATAAAAATCATTGCAGGACTTAACAAATCTTTATAATTTGTACTGCAATGTTAAAAAGAATATTACTTATAATTTTGATATGGCTAAGTTTGAGCAATATTGTTGCTCAAACTTATTCTATTTCTACCATTGCTTCGGAGGTTGAAGACAATGCCAAAGCTGTTGTTAGGCAGGATCATACGAAACTTGAGCTCAAGAAGTATAATCAACTTCAGATACAAAAAACATTGGTGATCACCATTTTCAAAAAAGATGGAGATGATTATCAATACTTACCTATGTTTTATGATAAGCATACCAAAATTCAAAAATATGGAGGTGAAGTTTATGATGCTAATGGTGAACTGATAACAAAATTCAAGAAAAAAGATTATCGTGATTTTAGTGCTGTTCAAAATGGTGCGCTTTACACAGATGATCGCGTTCTGGTATATCAATACACGCCAACACAATATCCTTATACGATTAAGCACGAGGTGACCTATGAAACTAGTAACACCGCTTTTTTGCCGGATTGGGTTCCAGTTTCTTCTTATGAAGTTGGAGTAGAGGAAAGTAAATATTCTTTCATTAATAAAAGTGATGTGAAAATTCGAACAAAGGAGTTGAATTTTGATGAAACTTTTAATCTCAATAAAACTGATTTAGATAATGGTTTCGAATATATCTTAACCAATTTAAAACCATTGCAAAAAGAAGTTTTAAGTCCAGAATTAAATAAGTTTATTCCACGTCTTTTAGTTACTCCACAAAAGTTTCAATTAGCCGGGTATGATGGAGAATTCACTAATTGGAATGAATTCGGAAAATGGATGTACCATGATTTAATCGATGGGAAACAAGAACTTCCAGCTGCAGAAATTGCTAAAGTTAATGAGCTTATCGCTGGAATAAGCGATACCAAGGATAAGGTAAGAGTCCTGTATCAATATATGCAAGAAAAAACGCGATATATTAATGTTGCTATTGGAATTGGAGGTTGGCAACCATATCCTGCTATGGATGTTAGTACAAAAGGATATGGTGACTGTAAGGCGCTTAGTAATTATATGATGTCCTTATTAAAAGAAGCAAAGATCCCATCCAATTATACCATTGTTTATGGCGATAGTGAGTCGAAGAGAGATATTCGCCCTGATTTCCCATCTCTACAAGGAAATCATGTGATTTTGCAGGTTCCTCTCGATAATGATACAATTTGGTTAGAATGTACAAGTCAACAAGCTGCTTTCAACCACTTAGGACGCTTTACAGCAGATCGCTATGCTTTAGCTATAAATGCAGAAGGTGGTGAAATCGTAAGAACTCAGACAACTCCGTCTGAATATAATAAAGAAACTATCATTGGGCATGCTAAGATTGATGATAAGGGTAGCCTAGACTTAAAGTTTAAATCTACTAGCTCTGGAATTCAATATGATCATAATTATTATGCATTCTATCAAACCAAGCAAGAACAACAAAACTTGTTAGAGTCGAAGTACTATGATATTACGAACAAAAATTTTATTTCAAGTAATTTTATTCATGATCAAGATAATGCTCAATTCATTCAAGATATTCACTTGAGTTCAGATGCTTATTCACAGATAAGTGGAAATAATTTAATTTTTCCCTTATTGCCCATAGGAAAGAATCAAACCAGACTTAAAAAAGATTCCTTTAGAAAGTTACCCATTCAGATAGATTATGGTTATTCTCATGAGGTAATTTTTTCTATAGATATTCCTCAGAATTATAAACTCAATTATGATATAGAACCCATAGAATTAAGTTCTGAGTTCGGAACCTATTCATTGAATGTTACACAAGAAAACTCACAACTAATAGTATCTCGTAGCCTTCTAACTCATGCTGGGACTTTTCCAAAAGAAAAGTATATGGAATATGTAGAATTTAGGAGAAATATTGAAAAAGCAGATAACACAAAAATCTTATTAGAAAAGCAATAAAATTATAATAATTATGAATCGAATTTTACTTTTACTACTTCTCTTCATATTTGCCAGTTCCTATGCTCAAGTAAAGTTTGGAAAGATATCCAAAGAGGAGTTAGCGCTGTCTAAAAGTGAGCTAGAACCAGAAGCCGCTGCAGAAATAATTTCTAAGGTAGGGCGCTATGAGGTTGCGTACAATAAAGTAACTGAAGCTTTTGAAGTAAATAAGGAGGTTGAAGTTAGAGTTAAAGTCTATGATAAGGATAAAACACCTACTCACTTATTAAATATGCAAGTGCCTACCTATATCATGGAGTCTTCTAAAGAAAAGATTTTTGGGGTAAGAGCCTCAACCTATAATTTAGAGGATGGTAAAATTAAAGAAACCAAAGTAAGTCGCTCCGATATTTTTACCGAAAAAATGAGTGATTACTTGGAAGTGCACAAACTGGCTTTCCCGAATGTTAAAAATGGTTCTATCTTAGAGTATAAGTATACGATTAATACCACGAGATTCTTTGATTTAGATACCTGGTTTATTCAAGATGAGGTTCCCGTTAAATACAATCGTTTCTACATTCAATACCCTGAGTTCTTTGTCTATAAAAAAGACTTTCGTGGAGGCTTTGCTGAGAATATAAAGACCAACAGAAAACGGTCTGAATTTACTTTTAGTAATATTACGGAGGAACTAATTTATGAAAACTTAGCAGCACTTAAAGAAGAGCCATTTGTTCAAAATACAGATAATCTTAAAACATCTATTCGCTATGAACTACAAGAATATAGCAATCCGGGATATGGATATCAAAACTTTTCTAAAACTTGGTCTCAAATTGTCAATGATTTATTTAATAGCAGCTCATATGGTGGTGAACTAAGTGGAAATAACTTTCTAGATGATGATGTAGATACCTTTAATTCGATTGAAGATCCAATCAAAAGAATGAATGCGATTTTTGAATTTGTTAAAGAAAATTATACTTGGAACAAGTATTTAGGTCTATCTCCAGACAAGGGTACGCGCAAAACATTTAGAGAAAAAACTGGAAATGGTACAGACTTGAACTTCATTTTGATTTCCATGTTGCGTAAATCTGGATTTGACGCTTATCCAGTGGTTTTAAGCACGGTTGAGAACGGTATGCTTAATTACTTTCCAACAAAACAGAAATTAAATCATACAATTACCGGAGTTCTTTTGGATGGAGAACCATTTATAATGGATCCCACCGAAAAGTTGAGTAAAATTAATATGCTTCCAAGAAGAGATTTAAACTTTGTAGGATATATGATGATGGATGGCGGGAGTTACAAAGAAGTGAACTTGGTGAACCAAATTAATTCTGAAATTAAAAACACAATTATCTACGAAATCAAGGACGAGCGTGTGCATGGAAATTTTGTTCAGACAAAGACCAATTACTTTGCTATGAATGATTTAAGGCGTAAAGCTGATGATGAGTCTAATTTTGAGAAGAAAATTGCTGCTGGATTTGATGTAGATGTAGTCGGGATTACATCGCGTGAAAATTCACAAAATGATGCGATTCGATATCAAGTTGATTTTCAGGATTCTAAAAGCATGGAAATGATTGGTAACAAGATGTTTATCAAACCATTATTATTTACAGCTACCAAATCAAATGCCTTTAAATTCAAAAATGAAGAGCGACAATATCCATTGGAATTTGGAACACCAATGACCTATTTAACCCAAATTAAATTTACAATACCAGAAGGTTATGTTGTAGAGAGTTTGCCAGCGCCTAAAAAAGTGTTGTTATCGCAAAATGCTGGAGGATATAGCATTGAATTTAATCAAGAAGGCGATCATGTAGTTGCCCAAGCCCTATTGCACATCGGATACAGCGTTTTACCTCAAAGTTTTTATAAAGAAGTGAGAAATATGTTCGAAAAAGTGATTGAAGTTGAAAATGAACAAATAATTTTACAAAAAAAATAAATGTCACTAAAACCAATTCAAGAACAAGTAGACGAATGGATCAAGAGTCATGGAGTTCGTTATTTTAATGAACTTACCAATATGGCTCAACTTACTGAAGAAGTAGGTGAAGTCGCGCGAATTATTGCGAGAAGATATGGCGAACAAAGCGAAAAAGAGTCAGATAAAAACAAGGATTTAGGCGAAGAATTAGCCGATGTAATTTTTGTAGCTGTGTGTCTTGCAAATCAAACAGGAGTTGATCTAGAAGCTGCGTTTCAAAAGAAAATGGATAACAAAACCAAGCGTGATCACGATCGTCATCACAATAATCCTAAATTGAAATAAAATTTAATTTTAAGAATAATATTGAGCTAACTTGGTTTTAAATTAAAACTGAGTTAGCTTTATTTTTTAGTTTTAAAAACGATGCTCCAACTTTCTCACCCAACTTCAGAAATTAAAGGAAAAATCCAGATCACTGGTTCCAAAAGTGAATCCAATCGTTGGTTGATTTTACAACAAATTTTTCCAGGCATTGAGAGTATAGAGAATTTGAGTAATTCTGTAGACACAAAAGTCTTAGTAGAGGCTTTGAAAGTATATAACACCAGGTCTCAACATCTTCATCATACTTTAGAAATAAATATAGGGCATACAGGAACTGCTATGCGCTTTCTTACCGCATATTTTGCCATTCAAACGGATTTGGAGATAATATTAACCGGTTCTGAACGTATGCAAGAACGCCCGATTGAACCATTAGTAACAGCTCTAAATAACTTAGGTTGTAATATTTCATACATTAAAAAAGAAGGCTTTCCACCACTCAGAATTAAGCCTAAAATTAGCTTAAGCGATGAATTAGAGATTCGAGCGGATATTAGTAGTCAATATATTACTGCATTACTTTTAAACGCTGCTAATTTGCCAAATGGTTTGAAAATTCATTTTCAAAGTGAGTTGACATCACGTCCCTATGTTGAAATGACAAAGCAACAGTTGGAGTCATTAGGGATTAAAGTAGAATGGTTAAATAATGGTATTCAAGTTTATCCTAAGAAAAGTATTTCTCCACAACAAGTATTGGTTGAATCAGATTGGAGTTCTGCTTCTTATTGGTTTAGTATGCTTGCTCTTTCTGAATCATCAGAAATAGAACTTTCTTCCTACAAAAATCAAAGTTTACAAGGTGATGCTTCGTTAAAGCAGATTTATGCTCAATATTTTGGTATTCAATCAGAAATTGAAGACGATGTCTTAAAATTAAAAAAGATTACCGATTTTAAATTCCCTGAATCTATAGATTTAAACTTAAACAATACTCCCGACATTGCTCAAACGATTGCACTTACTTGTGCGGGTTTAAAAATTAAAGCAAAACTCACAGGACTGCATACACTAAAACTAAAAGAAACCGATCGTTTAGAGGCCATGAAAAATGAGCTTAAGAAAGTGGGTGTTGATGTGCTAATTACCGAGAACAGTATCGAGCTTAGGAGATTTAAAGAAGTGAAAGATATTCCATTGATTGAGACTTATCAAGATCATAGAATGGCAATGGCATTTGCGCCACTTGCGTTGAAAATACCATTAAAAATTAAAGATGAGGCAGTAGTTGATAAATCTTATCCTACTTTTTGGGAAGATTTAAGGTCCGTAGGATTTGCAATAGATTAAGATTTAGAAGTTTCAAAATCCCTAAATATTCGTTATATTTACAAAATGATGAATATGCTAAAAGAAGGCGATAAGGTGCCTAATTTCAAAGGATTAGATCAAGATGGAAATCCAATTTCTTATGAGGATTTTAAAGGTGAAAAATTGGTGGTTTTCTTTTATCCAAAAGCGAGCACACCAGGATGTACGGCTGAGGCTTGTAATTTAAATGATAATCTAGACGCTCTAGCAGCAAAAGGATATAAAGTAGTAGGAGCAAGTGCAGACACTGTAAGAAGACAAAAGAATTTTTCCGAGAAATATGGTTTTAAATTTCCTTTGATTTCAGATGAAGATAAGGAAATGATTGAAGCTTTTGGAGTTTGGGGACCTAAGAAATTTATGGGAAAGGAATATGAGGGGATTCACAGAACTACTTTTCTAATCGACGAAAATGGAATAATAGAAAGAGTCATTAAAAAGGTGAAGACAAAGGATCACACCAATCAAATTTTAGAGAATTAAAAAAAATAGTCAAATGGCAGATAATACAGACGCAAAAAAGAAAGCCCTCCAACTTGTTTTAGACAAGATGGATAAAGCATACGGCAAGGGTGCCGTAATGCGCATGGGAGATAGTGCTATAGAAGAAGATATTCCAGTTATTCCTTCGGGATCTTTAGGTTTAGACTTGGCTTTAGGAGTAGGAGGTTACCCTAGAGGTAGAATCATTGAGATTTATGGACCAGAATCTTCTGGTAAAACAACCTTAGCTTTACATGCTATTGCCGAGGCTCAAAAACAAGGTGGTACAGCAGCATTTATTGATGCTGAGCACGCTTTTGATCGCTATTACGCACAAAACTTAGGGATTGATATTGAAAATCTAATTATTTCTCAACCAGATAATGGTGAGCAAGCTTTAGAAATCGCCGATAACTTAATCCGTTCGGGTGCCATTGATATTCTAGTTATTGACTCGGTAGCAGCACTAACGCCAAAAGCAGAAATCGAAGGAGAAATGGGTGATTCTAAAATGGGATTACAAGCTCGATTGATGTCCCAGGCATTACGTAAGCTTACAGCAACCGTTAACAAAACTAAATGTACCATTATATTCATTAACCAATTACGTGAGAAAATTGGTGTTATGTTCGGTAATCCAGAAACTACAACTGGTGGTAATGCCTTAAAATTCTATTCTTCAATTCGTTTAGATATTAGAAGATCTACTCAAATTAAAGATGGTAATAACGATGCTAGTGGTAACAGAACACGTGTAAAAGTTGTTAAAAATAAAGTTGCACCTCCATTTAGATTGGCCGAATTCGACATTATGTATGGAGAAGGCGTTTCTAAAGTAGGTGAAGTTTTGGATATAGGAGTAGATATGGGAATCGTTAAAAAATCTGGTTCATGGTACTCTTACGATGATGCTAGACTAGGCCAGGGTCGTGACTCTGTGAAAGATGTGCTGAAAGATAATCCAGAATTAATGGAAGAAATTGAAGCTAAAATTAAAGCAGAATTAGCAGAAAAAGCTTAAGGTTAATTTTTAATTCATATTTTATCAACCTTCTTGGAGTAATTCAAGAAGGCTTTTTTTTTATTAAATCTAATATGCTTCAATTGAGTAAAGTTAGAAGCTTAGAAATTTTTACGCTTACGTAATAATAAACCTAATATTATAATAATTATTAATTCAAAAAATAAAACTATTCCTTGGTTTAAATAGGTATCATCTAAAAAATATTTAAAAACAAGCCCACGAATAATGGTGAATATTAAAATTATTAAAAACACAAATAGAATTATTCTATAATTCATAATGATTATTTTAAATTACGCACAAGATAGAATTCAATAATGATACTAGAATAATAATAACAAATTTTAACTATTCTTTATATTAACTATAAATGGATTATTTGAATGCAAAATTTCAAATGTTTAAGATATTTCGGTTTTATAATAAAATTTGCATTTAATTTTTTACATTATTCCCATTTCCAATTTTAATCGAAAGCTTAAATTTATTATCTATATCATACAACTTTTTATAAAAATCTAAGAAAATTAAATAATTTGCGATTTTGTAAAAATTCTAAATCTTCATCATTTTGATAAGCTTCACGCTCAAAGGAAATATTCATATAAGCTTGGTGAGCATTTTTATATTGAATTAATCGAAATAAATACTCTATAAAATACCATATGTAAAAGGGGATTATGAGAAGTTCCAGCTGTTGGCGTAAATGAATCCGTTCGTGGTTAATTAATCTTTGGTTTAAGCGTAAATCTTTATCCCTCAATAATATAAAAGGGAAAATAGCCATAGCAATAAAGCTTTTTCTGAAGATTTTACGTGTTACTAAGATCATATTTAAAGATACGA
>CAZKJO010000039.1:10465-12013 GCA_964553105.1 uncultured Weeksellaceae bacterium
ATAAAGCTTTTTCTGAAGATTTTACGTGTTACTAAGATCATATTTAAAGATACGAAATAAAAATTGCACTAATTTAAATCCAAAAAGTACGCCTAAATTTTATTTCAAATTTATAATTAACTTTGTTAAAGTGAAAAAACGTGTTCCAATAGAAGAGGGAGATTACTACTTAACCCCAGAAGGCTATAAAGTATTTACAGCGCAATACTTGCTAAAAAGAGGATATTGCTGCAAGAGCGGATGTCGTCATTGTCCCTATGGATATGATAAGAAAACAGACTCTTTTAAGAAAAAATAGTTTCAATCTATAAATTTTGTTGTATGAAGTTTAGACTTAGAAATTTTTAAAGCATGTGTATTAATTTTTAACATCTAGTGGAATACTTTTTGATTATTATTATGAAAAATACTTAATATGAGAAACTTATATACAATATTCGGAATTTTAATGCTTTTAGCATTTACTTCCTGTAACACCGTACGTGTTTCGAGCGATTACGACAGAAATGCAGATTTTAGTCAGTATAAAACCTTCGCATTTCATCAAAAAGGTTTAGCCGATCTTAAAATGAACGATTTAGATAAAAGAAGAATCGTTGAAGCTATTGGTACGAGTTTGACATCAAAAGGAATGACAATGGCATCAGCCGAAACTAATGCCGATTTGGTAATAAATTTAGCGGCTAAGAGCAAGACGCGCGTAAATGTAGATCCATACTACGATCCATGGTGGGGCGGTCCTTATTGGGGAGCCTCTCAAAGAGTGAGTCAGTATAAAGAGGGATCTATTATTTTAGACTTTATCGATAGAAGAAAAAATACTTTGGTTTGGCAAGGTGTTGGCGAGGGATTAAACGTTTCTGATATTGAAAATAAAGCGACCAAAATTCCTTTAGCAGTAGAGGAGATTTTAGCAAAATATCCACCCAAAAGAAAATAATCCTTTCTTTTGACTTTTGTTACTCCTGTTAAAGTGAGTAATAAAAACTAATAATTCTACATAAGTTTTACTTGTGTAGAATTATTTTTTAATATTAATTTAATCAGCAAAGTTAGTACCTTTATAACTTAATTTTAGATCATGGAAAATCAATTAGATCAACTTAAAAATGAGTTGGTTCGCGATATAAAAGAATTAGCTGCAGAAATTGCTAAATCAAATTCATTTGTTGGCTTGATTTCTCAAGAAATTAAGTTCAAAACTCTACACGAGAAATTTATAAATCTTAAATTTTTAGAACGTAAGAATATAGGATTAGATGTTTTCGATCAACCTATTCTAGTTCAAGATTTCTCCGAGGATGAGGATTCTGGTGCAGATGAATTTTTCGGTGATGAGGTTTTTGAGGATGAAAAGCCAAAAGAATACAATTTCGATAAAGAAGAGGTTGAATTTAAAGCTGAAGTAAACCATGTATCTAGTGATTTTACAGAAAATGTAACTGAATTTTCAAAGGATAGAATTGCCGAGATTGATGCCGGTGTTGAAAGCGAAGATTTTAAATCTACAACGGCTGAAGTAGAAGATGAGAGCTTTAAAGAATTTGA
>CAZKJO010000039.1:12113-19305 GCA_964553105.1 uncultured Weeksellaceae bacterium
AAAATAGATTTGATTAAGCTATGGCAGGAAGACTTTATTTAATTCCAACGCCCATAGGAAATCTTGGTGATATAACTTATCGCTCCGTTGAGGTTTTAAAAAAGGTTGATGTGATATTAGCTGAGGACACACGGAATAGTGCTAAACTATTGCAACATTATGACATTATAACTCCTATGCACGCGCATCATGCACACAACGAACATACGACTTCAGAAAAAATTGTAAATGAAATAGCACAAGGAAAAACCTTTGGTTTGATTACAGATGCTGGAACACCTGGAATTTCAGATCCAGGATTTTTACTACTTCGTGCATGTGTTGAAAATAAATTAGAAGTTGAAGTCTTGCCGGGAGCTACGGCTTTTGTACCTGCTTTAATTTTATCAGCCTTACCAAATCATGAGTTTCTTTTTGTTGGCTTCTTGCCGGTTAAAAAAGGTAGGCAAACACAACTAAAAAAGTTGGCAGAGGAAGATAGAACTATGGTTTTCTATGAATCTCCACATAAAATTGGAAAAACACTTAAGGATTTAGTTGAGTATTTTGGAGCTGATAGAAAAGCTTCTTTATCAAGAGAGTTAACTAAGAAATTTGAAGAAACTTTACGCTATAGTCTTTCAGATTTGTTGAAGATTACAAAAGAAAGAAATCTAAAAGGCGAAATGGTACTTGTTGTAGAAGGAAAACCTTCTTAGTCTAAAAGAGAAATCTTTAATTCTCCATTTAGATAGCTGACAGAATAATTTTTATCTAAAATCTCCACTTCAGCCATGAAGTCAGCTATTTCTGCTTTGTCATTGGTTGGAAACCAATCTTTTTTGTTTGGATCTATACAAATAAATAATCCGTCATCGTCACCCACGGCGAGAAACCTATCTAAACTTCCATCATACATTTTTACACTTGTTTGCTGGTGAAGCTTATCATAAATGCTTTTGATGTTAGAAGTTACAAGTCCAATTTCTGCCACATTGAAAATGTGATTTAAACTAAAATTATCATCTATGTTTTCAGGAATGCTTTTTCGCGCGATAAACTCACAAATATTTTGATCTTGATCATAGAAATAAATCGCTTTAGCATCCCAAGCAGGAAAGTCAACGATTTGGTTTTCTCCATTTTTTAAGATTTCAACACGTTCTTTAAGCCAAGAAAATGCAGCCTTGTACATCGAAAATGGAATACCAAAGGCAAAGTGGTAGGCTTTGAATCCAGGATGATATTCAAATTTAAGAATGCTCATTCCTGCCTGAATTTCAAAACTTTTTTCGCTCTCACGAATAAGCTCAAAACCCAACACATCTACAAAGAAATTCTTTTGCTGTGTTAAGTTTTGAGCGTATAAGGTGAGATGTTTTATAATCATTAATCTATTGTAACAGGTAACTCCATCACCATATCATTTTCTCTATTGTCAGATGGATTGTTACGGTGTAGTTTTATAATAACATCCTGTGGCTCCAAGCCAGAAATATCAATTGTTGATGTAAAAGGTACAAATTCCTCTGTCATCCACTCTTCATCAGCCATGGCATAATGTTGAATTACCTCACCATTTTCTAAAACAACTTCAACAGGAAAATCTGCTTCAAAGAAGTAGTTTCCTCTAGCTTCTCCTTTAATAACTATTGTGCCGGTAACCTTCTCAAAAGGTTGTGGCGTATGAACCACAATAAAGTCAGATACGTTTTTAAGCTTGGTATCCTTAGGGGGAGTTCCACAAGCCACAAACATTAATGTCAGTGCAATAATAATATTTTTCATTGATTTTGGTTTATTAACGAATTTAGTTATTTATATGTTAATAATCAATAATTTAACAAATTATTAAAGCGGCTTATAAGAATATAAGTGGCTTTAAAATATTGAATCTGATTATTGGGTTAGAATTTGATGTCGAGACCAGCAGGATAATTGTAGTGGTTACTATAATTTTCGATGGAAAATAAATTTTTATTATGAAAGGTTCTTTAGAAAGAAATGAGGCTTAACTATTTGTTATACAACTCTTTCATTCTTTCCACGGCTTCATAGGCAGCTGGGCAAATCAACGTATTTTTGATAGTAAGATTGTTTATTTGATATAGCTTTCTTCTATCCGTATGAGGAAATTCAGCGCATGCTTTAGGTCTTACATCATAAATCAAACAATAGTTATCATGTCCTAAAAATGTACATGGTACAGATTGCAAAACCCAATCACCGTCTTCATCTCTGCGTAAGTATTGTTCTATAAATTTTCCTGGTGAAAGTTTTAAATGAGATGCAATTCGCTCAATATCTCTTTCTGTAAATAAAGGACCAGTAGTTTTACAGCAGTTAGCGCAAGTCAAGCAATCGATATCCTCAAAAACCTCATCGTGTGTATCTCTAGCCACAACATCTAAGTCTTTTGGTTTTTTCTTTTTCAACCACGCCAAAAATTGTCTGTGTTGTGATTGTTTGGCTTGTGCAAGTTCGTGATATTTTTCAATATTCATCCGTGTTTGTATCTTGTTCTAATAAAGATTCGTAGCGCATTTTTCTAAAAATTTGTGCTACCGTGAGAACATCTTTCTCACAATAATCTTTAATTCGCTCTAAATTTCTTTCCTGGTAATATACTTCTGCCACCTTGCTGCCGTCGATATCATCTTTTGGCGTTTCAATTCCTAGAATATTCGCAAGCAAAGCCAAAGAAGTAAAATGTTTATAATCACCAAACTTCCATAATTCCATGGTGTCCAAATGTGGAACTTCCCATGGTTTCTTACCAAATAAATTTAGCAGATTAGGTAATTCAATTTGTAAAATTAACATTCTTCTCGCTAAAAATGGAAAATCAAACTCTTTTCCGTTGTGTGCACACAATAGTGATTGTGATGAATAGAAATGATTGTTTAATAAAGCCACAAAGTCTTCTAAAATTTTTCTTTCGTTTTGGCCGTAAAAAGATTTAATTCTAATTTTTTCATGCTTTGTGATATAGCCTACAGAAATACAAACCACTTTTCCAAACTCCGCCCAAATTCCAGCATTGGTTTCATAAAACTCACTTGCACTAATTTGATCCTTATCTCGTCTGTATTCTGTTTTATGCGACCATAAATCTTGTAATTCAGGTGAAATATCTTCCCATTTCTCGGCCGATGGAACGGTTTCAATGTCTAAGAATAAAACCTTGTATGGATTAACAGAATGTAACATAGGATTTGAGCTGAAAGGTTATTAATTTTAAAGATAAGAAATTTTAAAAAACAATGAATTGATAAACCTAATTTCTGTATTGGGTTAAAGTATTGCTAAATCATTTAAAACGGCTTTCTTGGCAGAAATTTTGCAGCTATTGATATAAGTTATAATGACATCGTTATTATTAAGTTTAATTAATTGACTGATGTTAATTTATGACTTATATTTACGATTAACAATTAAAAACAAAATTATTATGGCATTTAAATTACCTGAATTACCTTATGCATACGACGCATTAGAACCACATATTGACGCTAAAACTATGGAAATTCACCATAGTAAGCACCATGCAGGTTATACCAACAACTTAAACGCTGCTATCGAAGGAACTGATTTAGAAGGTCTTTCTATCGAAGAAATCTTAGTTAAAGGTTTTGACAATAAAGCAGTACGTAACAACGGAGGTGGATTCTACAATCACTCTTTATTTTGGAAAATTTTAAGTCCAAATGGTGGAGGGAAACCTTCAGGTGAATTAGCAGAAGCTATTGATAAAGCTTTCGGTTCATTTGATTCTTTCAAAGAGAAATTTTCGAATGCAGCTAAAACTCAATTCGGTTCAGGATGGGCTTGGCTATGTGTTAAGGAAGACGGATCTTTAGAGGTTTGTGGAACGCCAAACCAAGATAACTCTCTTATGCCAGGTGTGGGCTGTGGAGGAACTCCCATCTTAGGATTAGACGTTTGGGAGCACGCTTACTACTTAAACTACCAAAACAGAAGACCTGACTACGTTGAGGCATTCTGGAATGTAGTTAATTGGGAGCAAGTTGCTAAAAACTTTGCAGACAAGAAATAATTAGAATTTAAATTCTAATATTTAAAACCTGATAGTGGAGAAATTCGCTGTCAGGTTTTTTTGTACAATTGTTTACAGCATAAATGATTTATATTCTTAAAAAACCTTTTAACAAAATTATAAGATGCTTGTAGATGCTTCTAAAGATAAATACAACAAGTATTTTGTATCTTCACATTTCTAATTTTTAATACATGAAAAAAACAGTAATTGCTGGTTTAGCATTCACATTTATGGCTTGCTCTACCCAACAACCTGCCCCAAAAGACACAAGTTTGAAATATCCAGAAACTAAAAAAGGAAACGTAACCTATACACACTTTGGAACCACTGTACAAGATCCTTATCGTTGGTTAGAAGACGATTTAGCAGAGGATACCAAGGCTTGGGTTAAATCTCAAAATGAAGTTACGAATGCTTATTTAGCACAAATTCCATTTAGAGATAAGATTAAGAAACAAATGACCGACTTGTGGAATTACGAGAAAATAGGTTCACCTTTTAAAGAAGGGGATTGGACGTATTTTTATAAAAACGACGGTCTACAACAGCACTCTGTTTTGTATAGAAAAAAGGAAAACGGAGAGCCAGAGGTTTTTTTAGATCCTAATAAATTCTCTAAAGACGGAACAACTTCTTTAGCAGGTTTAAGTTTCACTAAAGATGGAAGTCTTGCTGGTTACGCTATCTCAGAGGGAGGTTCTGATTGGAGAAAAATCATCATCATCGACACCAACACCAAAAGACAAGTAGAAGATACGTTGGTAGATGTTAAGTTCAGTGGTATTTCCTGGAAAGGAAATGAAGGCTTCTTCTATTCTTCATATGATAAACCAAAAGGAGCAAGTGAGCTATCAGCTAAAACTTCACAACACAAATTATATTATCACAAACTTGGTACGCCACAATCATCAGATAAATTAATTTTTGGAGGTGAAAAAACTCCAAGAAGATATGTTGGTGGAGGAGTTTCTGAGGATCAAAGATATTTAATTGTATCTGCAGCTGAATCAACTACCGGAAGCGAATTATACATTAGAGATCTTAAAAACAATCAAAAGGACTTCACAGTTATATTAGATAATTTCGATACGACTACAAATATTATCGATACAGATGGTGACAATATTTATTTATTAACCAACTTAAACGCGCCTAATAATCGTTTGGTTAGAACTACAATTCAAAATCCAACACCAGAAAATTGGGTTGATGTAATTCCTGAGACAGATAAAGTTTTATCAGTAGGAACTGCAGGAGGATTCTTGTTCGCTAAATACATGAAAGACGTAAACGATCAAGTTTTACAATATAAATACGATGGATCATTAGTTCGTGAGATTTCATTACCAGGCTTAGGTTCAGTAGGTGGATTTGGTGGTAAAAAGGAGGAGAAAGAATTATACTATAGTTTCTCAAACTACATTTATCCTTCAACTATTTTTAAATATGATGTAATTTCTGGAGATTCAAAACTTTACCAAAAGCCACAAATTAATTTTGCACCAGAAAAATACGAAAGCAAACAAGTTTTCTATACTTCTAAAGACGGAACCAAGGTTCCCATGACGATTACTTATAAAAAAGGAATTGAGCTAAATGGCAAGAATCCAACGATTTTATATGCTTATGGTGGATTTAATATCAGTTTAACACCAGGATTTAGTGTGGTTACTGCAACTTGGCTTGAAAACGGTGGTGTATACGCCGTAGCTAATTTAAGAGGTGGTGGAGAATATGGTAAGAAATGGCATGATGGCGGAAGACAATTGAACAAAAAAAATGTATTCAATGACTTTATCGCTGCTGCTGAATATTTACAGTCAAAAGGATATACTTCTCCTCAATACACAGCTATCTCAGGTGGATCTAATGGTGGTTTATTAGTAGGAGCTGTTCAAACCATGAGACCAGACTTATTCAAAGTTGCATTGCCAGCAGTAGGTGTATTAGATATGTTAAGATATCACACATTTACAGCAGGAGCAGGTTGGGCTTATGATTATGGAACTGCAGAGGATAGCAAAGAAATGTTCGAATACATTAAATCTTATTCTCCAGTACATAACGTTAAAGCGGGAACTTGCTATCCATCGACTATGGTGACTACTGGTGACCACGATGATAGAGTTGTACCAGCGCACAGTTATAAATTCGCTGCTGAATTACAAGATAAACAAGCTTGTTCTAACCCTACTTTAATCAGAATAGAAACTAAAGCAGGACACGGAGCAGGTAAGCCAACTGAGCTTATTATCGAAGAAAACACAGATAAGTTAGCTTTTGCTCTTTATGAAATGGGCATTAGAAACTTAAAATAAAAATCACTTTTATTTAAACTTTAATTACAGAGTGTTGAGCCTATCGACACTCTGTATTTTTTCAATTAAATTTACAATCTTATGTTACAAACAGATTTATCTTTAAACTATTTATATAGACCCGCAAAACAACAAGAAGGTAAAAAACCAAGACTTTTGCTTTTACTACATGGGTACGGAAGTAATGAGGCGGATTTATTCTCTTTTGCTCCAGAATTACCAGAAGAATTTTTTATTGCGTCGGTTCGTGCTCCACGTCAAATTCAGTATGGTGGATATGGTTGGTATGATATCAACTTTATGGATGCGCAAAAGTTCAATAATGTAGATCAAGCAAATGAATCTATGAAAATCATTAGAACTTTTATCCAAGAAGTTATTGAAAAACATGATTTGGACGCAGATGAGGTATGGCTGTGTGGATTTAGTCAAGGATCAATTTTAAGTTATGCTTTAACGCTTCATGATCAGCAAAATATCCATCGTGTGATTTGTATGAGTGGTTATCCAGCGCCAGATATTATGGGTGATAAAGTGCAAAGTAATTTTAATGACTTAGAGTTTTTTGTCTCTCACGGAACTGAGGATGGAGTAATTCCGGTGGATTGGGCAAGAAATGGTGAAAAACTATTAAAACATCTTAATATTCCACACGTTTACAAAGAATATAGAAGCGGGCATGGTGTTGTACCTCAAAACTTCTACGATATTTTAGCTTGGATTAAAGAGAAAATGTAATTTTTTAACTCGCCTAGACGCAACCCGAGATATAAGACTGCGTCCGTTATATATATCTTAAATAATATAAAATGAAACTTTATTCAGTTTTGCTAAT
>CAZKJO010000039.1:19405-21531 GCA_964553105.1 uncultured Weeksellaceae bacterium
GAAGGAGAAATTAATACACATGAGTCTTATGTAGCTGCACCCGCTATAACTATGGATGAGGTTTATCAAAAAGCAGAAAATGAGTGGCTCGTTGAATCAAGTAATGTTACTACCTATTTTCAAGTAGATTATCGCGGTTTACTTTCAACTTGCGGTTATGTTAGAAATGGTTGTGCAGATGATTGTTTTGTTGGAATTCACATTAAAAGCATAGTGGCTTTATAATCTTAAAATTTTAATTTCAGGGGAAGCTAAATTGTGAAAAATTATCGTTTTCACAGCGCCATATAATTGCTTAAATTTGCAATTCTTTAAAATTAAGCAATGCAATATCATCCATCCGAAATAGAGTCAAAATGGCAAAAGTTTTGGGCTGAAAATCAAACTTTCAAAGCCGAAAACAAATCAGACAAACCTAAATATTATGTTTTAGACATGTTCCCTTATCCATCTGGAGCGGGATTGCATGTTGGACATCCACTAGGATATATTGCGTCTGATATTTATGCGCGTTACAAAAGACATCAAGGATTTAACGTATTGCACCCGATGGGATATGATTCATTTGGTTTGCCAGCTGAGCAATATGCCATTCAAACAGGGCAACATCCTGCGCTTACTACCCAAGAAAACATTGAGCGCTACCGCGAACAGTTAGATAAAATTGGTTTTTCATTTGATTGGAGTAGAGAAGTAAGAACTTCTAATCCAGATTACTACAAATGGACTCAATGGATTTTTATTCAATTATTCAACTCATACTATTGCAAAAAAACTAATCAAGCACGTCCAATCGACGAGTTAGTTGAGGTTTTTGAAATGGAAGGAAACGTAAATATTGAAGCCGAAACTTCTCAAGAAACAACTTTTGGGTTCGATGAGTGGAATAATTTTACAGAAAAAGAAAAATCAGATATTTTATTAAACTACCGATTGACTTATTTAGCTGAAGCTGAAGTGAATTGGTGTCCTGCCTTAGGAACTGTTTTGGCCAATGATGAGGTAGTGAATGGTGTTTCTGAAAGAGGTGGACATCCTGTAGAACGCAAAAAAATGACGCAATGGATGATGCGTATTACGGCTTACGCTGAGCGTTTATTAAACGGAATCACCTACAATGAAAAAGCATTGGATTGGGCCGACGCTTTAAAAGAAAGTCAAAAGAACTGGATTGGAAAAAGTAAAGGAGCTCTAGTTGAGTTTAAAGTTGCTAAATCAGAAGATACGATTAAAGTATTTACTACGCGTCCTGATACGATTTTTGGAGTTTCTTATATGACTTTGGCTCCAGAGCATCCACTAGTTCAGGAAATTACTACAGCTGATAAAAAAGGTGCAGTTGAAGCTTATATCCAAAAAACAGCTAAGCGTAGTGAACGAGAAAGAATGGCTGATGTTAAAAGCATTTCGGGAGAATTTACCGGAGCTTATGCGCTTCATCCATTTACAGGAAAGCAAATTCCGATTTGGATTGGTGATTATGTTTTAGCAAGCTACGGAACAGGTGCTGTTATGGCAGTTCCAGCTGGTGACGAGCGAGATCATGCTTTTGCTTCGCATTTTGGATTGGAAATTATAGATATTTTTAAGGATACAGACGTTTCGGAGAATGCTTACACCGACAAAGAAGGCGATGTAGTTCTTCAGAATTCTGATTTTTTAGATGGATTAACTGTGAAAGAGGCTTTAGCTAAATCCATTGAAGCATTAGAAGAGAAAAAGTTAGGATTAGGACAGGTTAATTACCGCTTACGCGATGCCGTATTTAGCCGTCAACGCTATTGGGGAGAGCCAGTTCCTATGTATTTTAAAAATGGAATTCCAACGCCAATTCCTACAGAATGTTTACCTCTTCAATTGCCAGAAGTAGATGAATATTTACCAACGGAAACAGGTGAGCCGCCATTAGGTAGAGCTACGGATTGGGCTTGGAGTGAATTTAAGCAAGAAGTGGTTAAAAATGAGTTTATAGACCATAAAAATGTTTTTCCTTTAGAATTAAACACTATGCCCGGTTGGGCGGGTAGTTCTTGGTATTTATTCCGCTACATGGATGCGAATAATGAGAATGAATTTGCATCGAAAGAAGCCTTAGATTATTGGGAAAATGTAGATTTATACATCGG
>CAZKJO010000040.1:0-21398 GCA_964553105.1 uncultured Weeksellaceae bacterium
CCCATTCCTCCTAAAATCTGACGGCTCTCACGTGCGATATCAATCGCCATTTTTACGTTGTTTCTTTTTGCCATAGAGATTTGAGCTGGACTAGCTTTATCTTCATTTTTTAATGTTCCTAATCTCCAACATAATAATTGAGCTTTGGTAATTTCAGTTAAGAATTCAGCTAATTTTTTCTGTTGCAATTGGAATCCAGCTAATGGCTTACCGAATTGTGTTCTTTCTAAACTGTATTTAACTGCAGTTTCATAACAATCGATAGCAGCACCTATTACACCCCAAGAAATACCATATCTAGCAGAGTTTAAGCAAGATAAAGGACCTTTTAGGCCTTTAATTTCAGGGAATAAATTTTCTTTTGGAACTTTTACGTTTTCAAATACTAATTCTCCTGTTTTAGAAGCACGTAGTGACCATTTATTGTGAGTTTCTGGCGTAGTGAATCCTTCCATTCCTCTTTCTACAACCATTCCTCTAATAACACCTTCTTCGTCTTTAGCCCAAACAACAGCTATATCTGCAATAGGTGAATTAGTAATCCACATTTTCGCACCGTTTAGTACAACGTGGTCACCTTTATCTACAAATTTAGTTTCCATTCCCGCTGGGTTAGATCCGTGGTTAGGTTCGGTAAGACCAAAACAACCAATCAATTCTCCAGTAGCTAATTTGGGTAACCATTTCATTTTCTGCTCCTCTGTAGCATATTCATGAATTGGGAACATTACCAATGACGATTGAACTGAAGCTGAAGAACGCACAGCAGAATCACCTGCTTCTAATTCTTGCATAATCAGACCATAAGAAATTTGATCCAAACCTGCTCCACCATATTTTTCTGGAATATATGGCCCTAAAGCACCAATAGCTCCCAATTTTTTCATTAAATCTGGAATATCCGTATGATCATGAGCATGTTGGTCGATCACTGGTTTAATTTCTTGATTTACAAAATCACGAACAGCTCCACGCACCATTTTGTGCTCCTCTGTCAGTAAATCATCAATCTGATAATAGTCTGTGTTTATTTGCATCTGATTATTAATTATTTTCTTTGAAGTAACTTTTAATTATTGTTTAAATTGTCTTTTCTATGCACATTTTTGAAATGCATCATAACCCACAAATTTAATAAATACTTTCTTATTTAGAAGCCTTTTACTTTGAATTAAATCTACAATCATCACTTCTTTTAATCTCTTATATTATTAGGTATAAAACACAAATTTTAAGATTTAAATATTTTATTTTGTTGATAATATGTTCACATCTTAAAAACATTTTTCTGTCCTAGAGTCGAAAAATTATACCTATTTTTGAGTCAAATATAAATCTTCTTTTAGCTAAATTTATCTCTTCCGAGATACGACAAAGGGGAATCACGTTAGAATCGTGAGCTGTTGCGCAACTGTATTGGGAGTTTAAGTCCCTGAGCCAGAATGCCTTTTTAGCTACAAGACTTTATCTTTCGCATGAAAAGTAAAAGTCTACAAAGCTTGAGTTGTTTCATTAGCTCAAAGCCTCGTTCCTTTACTTTTTATGTTTTTAATAGAAATTAAATTAAAAGCATATTATGAGTATTTTTAGTCCACGTCAAGCCTATAAACCTTTTGAGTATCCAGAAATAACTCAATTCACAGACAGCATCAACAAAAGTTTTTGGGTTCATTCAGAAATTGACTTTACGGCCGATGTACAAGATTTTCAAAGTCATTTAATGCCTCATGAACAACAAATCATTAAGAAATGTTTGTTGGCTATCGCTCAAATCGAGGTGAATGTAAAAAGCTTTTGGGGAAATCTTTATCAGCATTTACCAAAACCAGAGTTTAATGGATTGGGAAGCACTTTTGCAGAGTGTGAATTTAGACATTCAGAAGCTTATTCTCGCCTACTCGAAGTCCTTAATTACACTAACGAGTTTGAGAAGTTAGAGCAGGTTCCTGCTATTTCTGATCGTATCGCCTATCTTAAAAAAGCTTTACAAAATGCTAAATCTGACAAGAATGAAGAGTATTTGTTTTCTTTAATTTTATTTTCAATTTTAGTAGAGAACGTTTCCCTTTTTAGTCAATTTGGGATTATACTTTACTTCACAAGATTTAAAGGTTACTTAAAAAACACCAGCAATATCATTGCTTGGACTTCTATTGACGAGCAAATCCATGCGAATGCAGGGATTCATATAATAAATATCATTCAAGAGGAATTCCCAGAGTTTTTAGATCAAGAAGCTCAAGATAAAATTACAGAAATCATTAAAGAATCGATGTCTGTAGAATCTCGAATTTTAGATTGGATTTTTGAAGATGGTGAGTTAGAAATGATTTCTAAAAATGACATCATGAACTTCATGAAATTTAGAGTTGACGATAGTTTATCTAAAATTGGTTTAAGTAAAATTTATCATATCAGTTCAGAGCAATATGCGCCTATGAAGTGGTTTGAAGAAGAAGTTTTCTCAAATAGTTTAGATGATTTCTTTGCTAAACGTCCAGTTGATTATACAAAACACGATAAAAGCATCACTGCATTAGATTTATTTTAAGATGACACAAAATTCAATTCAAGAAAGAATGCATAGTTCTAAAACAAGCATTTTCAAAGTCGTGTTTCCCAATACAACCAATCATTATAATACGCTATTTGGTGGTACAGCTATGCACATGATGGATGAAGTTGCCTTTATTACAGGAACTAGATTTTGTAGGAAAAGTATAGTTACGATTTCTTCGAGTCAGATTGACTTTAATAAACCTATTCCGGCGGATTCTATTGTAGAATTGATTGGAGAAGTAGTTGAAATCGGAAATACAAGTATGAAGGTAAAAGTTCAAGTATTTAGAGAAAATATGTTTGATGATATGCGAGACAAATGTATTGAAGGTCTTTTCACATTTGTGGCCGTAGATGAAAATAAAAAGCCTGTTAAAATTATAGACTAATGGAAAAATATTGGTGGTTGAACCACGAAAGTGAGCAAATCCTGAATCGAGGTTACTTGCTGAAAGGAGAAACAGTAGAAGGTGCCATAGATAGAATTACTACCGCTGCTTGCAAACGATTATATAAGCCTGAATTAAAAGAAAAATTCACAGAAATTATAGAAAATGGTTGGATGAGTTTAAGCTCACCGATTTGGGCTAACATGGGAACAGAAAGAGGTTTGCCGATTTCATGTTTTAATGTTCATGTTCCGGATTACATAGAAGGAATTACGCATAAATTGGGCGAAGTTATCATGCAAACTAAAATTGGTGGAGGAACTTCGGGATACTTCGGTGAATTACGTGCTCGCGGAAGTACCGTTACCGACAACGGAAGAAGTAGCGGTGCGGTTAGCTTTATGAAACTGTTTGACACAGCCATGGACACTATTTCCCAAGGAGGTGTTCGTAGAGGTGCATTTGCGGCATATTTAGACATTGATCACGAAGATATCTTAGAGTTTTTAAGTATAAAAAACATTGGAAATCCTATTCAAAATTTATTCTACGGAGTTTGTGTTCCAGATTATTGGATGCAAGAAATGATAGATGGCGATATGGATAAAAGAAATATCTGGGCAAAAGTGCTAGAATCTCGTCAGCAAAAAGGATTGCCATATATTTTCTACACAGATAATGTCAATAGAAATAAACCTCAAGTTTATAAAGATTTAAACTTAAAGATTAATGCCAGTAATTTATGCTCTGAAATCATGCTTCCATCTACGGAAGAAGAGTCATTTATATGCTGTTTATCTTCCATGAACTTGGAATTATACGAAGAATGGAAAGATACGGATGCCGTTAAATACGCTATTTATTTCTTAGATGCTGTTCTGCAGGAATTCATTGTTAAAACTGAAAATAATTATTATTTAGCCTCTGCTAATAGATTTGCAAAAAGACATAGATCTTTAGGTTTGGGTGTTTTAGGTTGGCATTCTTATTTACAAAAGAACATGATTCCATTTGAAGGATTGAAAGCTAAACAATTAACAACAGAAATCTTTAAAAATATTCAATCAAAAGCCAATCAAGCAACAATGGAGTTTGCAGATATTTATGGCGAACCTGAGATTTTACAAGATTATGGTCGTAGAAATACAACTTTATTAGCCATTGCTCCTACCACGTCATCTTCAGCTATTTTAGGGCAAACTTCACCTGGCATTGAACCTTTTAGTAGTAATTATTACAAAGCAGGTTTGTCGAAAGGTAATTTCATGAGAAAGAATAAATACTTGAAAAAGTTACTTGAAGAAAAAGGTTTGGACAATGAGGATACTTGGAGAAGTATCATGTTGAATCAAGGAAGTGTTCAGCATTTAAATGGGTTGACGGAGGAAGAAAAAGATGTTTTCAAAACATTTAAAGAAATAAGTCAGTTAGAAATCATTCAACAAGCTTCGATTCGACAAAAATATGTGGATCAATCACAAAGTTTGAACTTAAATATTCCTTCTGCTTTATCAATTAAAGAAGTCAATCAATTAATGATTGAAGCATGGAAATTAGGCGTTAAAACTTTGTACTACCAGAGAAGCCAAAGTGTTTCTAAGGATTTGGTGAGCAATTTAGTTCAATGTAGCAGCTGCGAAGCTTAACCTCTTATATTTAATTTTAATAAAAAATCCCAAAACGAGAATTTCAAGTTTTGGGATTTTATTTTGATTTTATTTCAACTTTAGTATTTCCAAAGTCTTAATAATTTCTCTTCTAATTCCTTAGTTGGCAAGAATTGTTTTTCTAATTCTGCATCAAACGGAACAGCTGTATTCATTGAAGCTACACGCATTACCGGAGCATCTAAATATTCAAAACAAGCCTCTGAAATGACTGCAGAAATTTCTCCACCAAATCCACCTATTTCAACATCTTCGTGTAAAACTAATACTTTACCAGTCTTTTTAACTGACTCAATTACAGCTTCTTCGTCCCAAGGAACTAAGGTTCTTAAATCAATTAAGTCAGCTTTTATTTCAGGGTTTTTAGCTAATAAATCCAAGGCCCAATGAACTCCTAATCCATAAGTTACGATCGTTAAATCTTCACCTTTGGTATGGAATCTAGCTTTACCAAAAGGCAAAGTATAATATCCCTCAGGAACATTAGATTTTAAAGTTCTATATAATTTTTTGTGCTCAAAGAACATCACAGGATTCGGGTCAGCAAAGGCTTGTAATAATAAACCTTTCGCATCTTCTGGCGTAGATGGATAAATTACTTTTAATCCCGGGGTATGCGTAAACCAAGCTTCTGTGGATTGAGAGTGATAAGGTCCTGCAGCAACTCCAGCACCGGTTGGCATTCTCACGACTACATCAGAATTTTGTTGCCAACGATAATGTGATTTCGCTAAGTTATTTACAATTTGATTAAATCCTTCGGTTACGAAATCAGAGAATTGCATTTCGACCATGGCTTTGTAACCAGAAATGGATAATCCCAATGCTGAACCAACAATCGCAGCTTCGCATAATGGCGTATTTCTCACACGATCTTCGCCATAATTAGCTGATAATCCATCGGTAATCTTGAACACTCCACCATAATCAGCGATATCTTGGCCCATTAAAACCAATTTCGGATGTTCGTCCATGGCAATTTGAATTGCCTCTGCAATGGCATCCACAAATCTCAACTCACGGTCTACAACTTTTTTAGGCTGATGAACTTCGTTATCGAACGGCGCATACATATCCGCCAATTCCTTTTCTCTGTTAGGAACAACCTTTGGTTCTGCGTCGGCAATTGCTAATTCATCCATCACCAATTTCTCGAATTCAGCTTTGGTGCTATCAATGAATTCTTGATCGATAATATTATTTTCTAATAACTGCGCCTCAAATCTTGGTAACGGATCTTTTTCTTCCCAACTTTCAATTAAGCCTTCTGGATAATAAGCCGTACCACTCGCCTCCTCGTGCCCACGCATTCTGAATGAATTACATTCAATTAAAACCGGACGAGGGTTTTCTCTAATTTCTTCAGCCCAATGAGAAACGGTTTCGTAAACTTCCATAAAGTCATTTCCATCGATAGAAACGGCTTCAATACCGTATCCAATGCCTTTATCCGCAAAAGATTTCATTCTAAACTGTTGAGAAGAAGGTGTAGATAATCCCCATTGGTTATTTTCTACTATAAAGATTACCGGAAGTTGCCAAACCGCAGCCACGTTGATAGATTCATGGAAATCTCCTTCACTCGCTCCTCCATCACCCGTAAATACCAAACAAGCTTGTTTGTTTTTCTTTAGTTTATTGGCCAACGCGATTCCATCTGCTACACCCATTTGAGAGCCCAAATGAGAAATCATCCCAACGATTTTGTAATCATGTGTTCCAAAGTGAAAGGAACGATCACGACCTTTGGTAAATCCGTTCTCTTTTCCTTGAAACTGAGAAAACAGTCTTCTTAATGGAATATCTCTAGAAGTGAAAGCGCCAAGATTTCTATGCATCGTTAGCATATATTCTTCTGGGTCCATAGCAAGCGTACAACCAACGGAAATACCCTCTTGCCCCCAAGATGAGAACCATTTAGAAATTTTACCTTGTCTAAGTGAAATCAACATACGCTCCTCTATCACGCGAGGGAGCAACAGCTTTTTATAAAAGCCCTGAAGTTGTTCGGGCGTGTATTTTTGTAAGTTCAAGTCTTAAATTTTGTAAGGGTTAAAATTAGAAAGATTTACCATAAGTTAAAAGAAAATTATCAAAGATATTTAATGGCTTAATCTCCTCTAAATAAACTAAAAAATGCCCTTTGAAATAGTTCAAAGGACATTTAGTTTTAAATTAAAATATTAATCTTAATGTTTTTCACTCCAAGCATTATATCCACCATCTAAATCTTTGATAGTTTCAAAACCTTCTTCTTCCAAAATTTCAGCAGCTTTTTGACTTCTCTTTCCTGAGCGACAATAAACATAAACTGGCTTAGATTTATCTAGTTTTTGAATTTCTTGTTTGAATTCATCCGTTTTTAAGACATCAATATTAGTGGCATCACCAATATATCCTTCTTCATATTCTTCAGCAGTTCTTACATCCAACAATTGAATATCATTAGATTGTATTTCTTGTTCGAATTGTTCTACTGAAAGAACATCTCCTATTTCGTTTTGAGCTTGTACTTCTTGCTTACAACTTAGTGCAAACAAAAAAGTTAGTATAATTATAATATTTTTCATCTTATTTAGGTTCTCCTGTTAATGGACAAATTTCTTTGGTAACAATACCTGTCTGTGCAATATCCTTAAATCCACCTGAAATATCGATTAAATTATGGTATCCACGACTCTTCAATATAGAAGCAGCAATCATAGATCTATAACCTCCTTGACAGTGGATATAGAAAGTTTTCTCTTTAGGAAATTGAGCTAAATGATCATTTAAGTTAGATAGTGGTGTATGTTCAGCTTTTTCAACGTGTTGAGAATTGAATTCTCCATCATTTCTAACATCAAAAACTGGAATATCTTCTGATTTATAAATTTCGGCAAATTCTTCGGCATTGATAGAAGTAATGGTGTCAGTTTCTTTTCCAGCTTCTTTCCAAGCGTTAAATCCTCCTTTCAAGAATCCTAAAACATTATCGAAACCAACTCTCGCTAATCTTGTAACTGCTTCCTCTTCTTGACCTTCTTCGGTAACTAATAAAATTGGCTGTTTTACATCTTTAATTAATGCGCCAACCCAAGGTGCAAATTGCCCTTTCAATCCAATAAATATAGATTTTGGAATATGACCTTCTGAATAAGTTTTTTGATTTCTAACATCTAAAACCAAAGCCTCATTCTGATTGGCAACTAATTCAAATTCTTCTGGTGTTAAAGCTTTTAAACCTCTTTCTTTAACTTCATCAAAATCTTCGTAACCAGATTTGTTCATCTGTACATTCATAGGGAAATAAGCTGGTGGTTCAGCTATTCCATCCAATACAGCCTCAATAAACTCTTCTTTGGTCATATCTGCTCTCAAAGCATAGTTGGTAGCTTTTTGATTCCCTAAAGTATCAACGGTTTCTTTACTCATGTTTTTACCACATGCCGAACCTGCTCCATGACCAGGATAAACTGTTATTTCATCTGCTAAAGGCATGATTTTATTTCTTAAACTATCATATAAAATACCTGCTAGCATTTCAGATGTTAATTCATTTCCTTTTTGAGCTAAATCAGGACGTCCAACATCTCCTAAGAATAAAGTATCTCCCGAGAAAATTGCCACATCTTTTCCGTTCTCATCTCTTAATAGATAAGTCGTACTTTCCATGGTATGTCCTGGTGTGTGTAAGGCTACAATCGTAACATCCCCAACCTTAAACTCTTGATTATCCTCTGCAACAATTACATCATAATTTGGTTCTGCTGTTGGACCATAAACGATGGGTGCATTGGTTTTCTTAGACAAACTTAAATGTCCACTCACAAAATCTGCGTGAAAGTGAGTTTCAAAAATGTATTTAAGCTTTACATTATCTTTTTCTAATTTATCTAAATAAGGTTGTACTTCTCTTAATGGATCTATAATCGCGGCTTCACCATTAGAAGTTATATAATAAGCACCTTGTGCCAAACAACCTGTATATATTTGTTCTATATTCATCTTTAATATTTTTTACAAATGTATCATAATGTTAATAAACTCATCGTAATCAAAGTTACATGTTACGAGTATCAAAAGTCTATTAACTTAATTTGATTTCTACCAATTTCAATTTTACCTTGATTTTCTAATTTCTTTAGTAGTCGAGAGATAACTACCCTAGACGAATTAAGATGACTTGCTAATTCTTGATGGGTAACAATAATGTTGGTATCACCCGAAACCATGGCTTTGTCTTTTAGGAATTGATAAACTCTTTGATCTAATTGTTGAAATGCCATGGCATCGACAACATCTAATAGCTCATTGACTCTCTCGAAATAGCTTTGCATAACAAAAGCTCTCCATTCATCATATTTAACCATCCATTCATCTAATTTCTGAATCGGAATCATTACTAATTTAACATCGGTCTCAGCCTCGGCTCTCACCTCACTTTGCTTATTTCCCATGCAACAATTTAATGTAAAAGCACAGGTATCACCTCTCTCCAAGAAATAAAGCAATAATTCTTGTCCGTTTTCATTTTCTCTTAAGATACGAATAGCACCATCCAACAATAGCGGTAAATGTCTAAAAGTAACACCATAGTCCATAATTTCTTCGCCAGCTTTAAACTCACGATAAACTCCTAATTCTTCAATCTCCTGTAAGAGTTTTGGATTAAATAAGTAGCCGTATTGGGCTTTCAGCAATTCCTTCATAGTTGTAAAATTATCAATTTTGAATGAATACCTAGATATAATAAGTGAATATTAGGATAGTCTTAAGAATTATTTCTATTTATTTTGTAACTAAAAAGCCTCAAAATTTAGAATTTATCCCCTAGTAGAAATTTTTATTCTTAAATAATAGCTAAAATCTAGCTTTCATGACCTTATATTAAGGTATAGGCGATTGAAATATTTATCTTTGCAAAATGCAATTTAAGCTTAAATCTGACTATAAACCCACAGGTGATCAACCTCAAGCCATTAAAGAACTAACTAATGGCTTAAATAATGGTGATCCCTTTCAAACATTATTAGGTGTAACAGGTTCTGGTAAAACCTTTACTATTGCCAATGTTGTGTCTGAAGTGCAAAAGCCAACCCTTGTTTTGGCGCATAATAAAACTTTAGCAGCTCAATTATACATGGAATTTCAAGAGTTCTTTCCTGACAATGCGGTGGAATATTTTGTTTCCTATTATGATTACTACCAACCAGAAGCTTTTATTCCAACTTCAGGAACTTATATCGAAAAGGATTTATCTATTAATGAAGAAATTGAAAAGTTGAGATTAAGCACCACTTCTTCTCTTCTTTCAGGACGACGCGATATTTTGGTGGTGGCATCGGTTTCATGTTTATATGGTATTGGTAATCCAACTGAGTTTCATAAAAACGTTATTAATATTGAGAAAGGACAACGAATTGCGCGAACTCATTTCTTGCACAACTTGGTGAATGCCTTGTATTCGAGAAGTGCTGTAGATTTTGGACGAGGTAATTTTAGAGTTCTTGGAGATGTTGTTGAAATTTTCCCTGCTTATGCGGATGATGGAATTAGAGTTCATTTCTTTGGAGATGAAATCGAGGAAATTGAGTCTTTTTCTGTTGGAAGTGGAAATAGAATTTCCAATTTTGATAAAATGAATATTTATCCGGCGAACATCTTCGTAACTTCTCCTGATACAATGCAAAACGCAATTCATCAGATTCAAATTGATTTAGGAAAACAAGTTGAGTATTTTCAAGATATAGGTAAGAATTTAGAAGCTAAAAGGCTAAAAGAAAGAACAGAATTCGATGTTGAGATGATGAAAGAGTTAGGCTATTGCTCTGGAATTGAGAATTATTCTCGATATTTAGATGGAAGACTTCCAGGAACACGTCCGTTCTGTTTATTAGATTACTTTCCAGATGATTATCTTATGGTTGTTGATGAGTCACACGTTACGATTCCACAGGTACATGCTATGTATGGTGGAGACAGAAGTCGTAAAGAGAACTTGGTGGATTATGGTTTTAGATTGCCGGCTGCTATGGACAATAGGCCATTAAAGTTTGAGGAATTTGAAGCTTTACAAAACCAAGTTATTTATGTTTCGGCTACACCGGCAAATTATGAATTAGAAAAATCTGAAGGTGTAGTGGTTGAACAAATTATTCGTCCAACAGGTTTATTAGATCCACCGATTGAAATTCGACCTTCTTTAAATCAAATGGATGATTTGATGGAGGAAATTCAAAAGCGTGCTGAAATTGATGAGCGTGTCCTCGTTACTACTTTAACCAAAAGAATGGCCGAGGAATTGACTAAATTCTTGACGCGCTATGGTGTAAGAACTCAATATATTCACTCTGATGTGGATACTTTGGATCGTGTTCAAATCATGGAAGATTTAAGAATCGGTAAATTTGATGTTTTGGTGGGGGTAAACTTATTGAGAGAAGGTTTAGACTTACCTGAAGTTTCTTTGGTGGCTATTTTAGATGCGGATAAAGAAGGATTCTTGAGAAGTCATAGATCTCTTACACAGACTTCTGGTAGAGCGGCAAGGAACGTGAATGGACGAGTGATTATGTATGCGGATAAGATTACGGAATCTATGCAAAAAACCATAGATGAAACAGAACGTAGACGAGAAATTCAAATTCAATATAATACAGATCATAACAAGAAACCAGAACCATTAGTGAAGAAGATTAATCGAATTAAGCGCGAGGCTGACTTCGAGAAAAATCCATATGTTCAGAAATCGGCGGTTATTATGGCAGCATCAGAGCGACCTGAATATGGTGATGATGTAGATATTGAAAAGTTAATTGAGCAAAAAACCAAAGCCATGGAAAAGGCAGCTAAAGATTTAGATTTTATTCAAGCGGCTGCTTTGCGAGACGAAATTAAAGCACTTAAAGAACAAGTGAAATCTTAAGATTTAATTGAGATAAAATTTCGGAATTTGTAATTGGTATTTAACCGCAATACTTCGGATAACTACAATGATTATGATCGTAGAAATCTGAACAAATTCAGTGGATATACCAGGAATATGTGTCATTAGAATGAAGCTTAATCCACCTATGATACAAGCTGTAGCATAAATCTCACGTCTTAATAAGAGAGGTATTCGATTGATAAGTATATCTCTTAAAACCCCACCAAAGCAACCTGTAATGGTTCCTAGCGTTAAACAAATCACTGGGTGATAACCATATTCCATTCCTTTTTGCACACCAATGATGGTAAATAATCCTAGTCCTACCGAGTCAAAAATAAAAAGGGTATTCTTAAAGCTTTTTTCAATCGATCGGAATATCATAGAAAAAATAGCTGATAAAAAAATAACGCTACATATCAACATATCGTGCATCCAAAAGACAGGTGCTCCTAACAACAAATCACGAATGGTACCTCCTCCTACGGCAGTTGCAAAGGCAATAATCAAAACACCAAAGGGATCTAGTTTATATTGCATGGCAGCAAAAGCCCCAGACATAGCAAAAGCTATCGTTCCAATTACCTCAATGAGAAGGGAGAAGTTTTCGTGAAATAAGAATGTTGCAAACATAAATATGGTTGAAATCACAAATATGAGAATGTTTTGGGAAATTTAAGAATTACTTAGAGATGAGTTTAAGCATGGTTAAATATAGGAGCTAAATTAACTAGATTATGATTATCTGCCCAAAAAATGGGGTAAAATTCTTCAATAATCTTAATTTTACAAAAAATGATATGATATGTTCAATTTATTTTCATCGAAAAAGAAAGTAAAACCAACTGAAATAACAGATTCCAATTTCAATGATTTGATTTTTAATTCAGAAGAGCCAGTTGTTTTAGACTTCTACGCAACTTGGTGTCAACCTTGTCATGTGATGGTTTCTCTCATCAATCGTTTGGTAAAAGAAGAAGATGTGCAAGGAAAAGCACTTATTGCCAAGGTTGATATTGACGCAAATCCTGCCTTGGCCAAGCATTTTGAGATTAAATCGGTTCCTACGCTTTTATATATTTATAAAAACAAGGTTTATGAAAGACAAGCTGGATTAGTTCCTTATCCTTTATTAAAAGATAAAGTTTTAAAGTTTTCAGAAGACGTTAAATAAAGATTTTTAACTAACTTCATTAAACAATTATAAATAAAAGAAGGCTCAGAGTTATAAAAACTTTGAGCCTTTTGTAATAAACTAAATTTACAGTTTATCCTCTTCCCGCGTTTGCGTGGCGGTCTTTTAGCATATTTGTAAACTCTTTGTGATTGATTAAATCAGAAATATTTACATGCATACGATATCTCCAATAATGTGGGAAAACTGCCGGAACATTTATTCGCTCAATTTCCTCATTTGGATTTCTAAGCTCTGAATGCATTCCCAAGAACTCTTGTAATGGAATTACTGACAACAAAGCAGGCGAATATAAATGTTGATCAACTATAATCGAAAGCAATTCTTCTGATAATTCTTCAGGAGCAGCTCCTTTTTTACCCATCATGTTATTATAAAAATACTGTGAGGCTTCTCTATCCTCTTTCCACCACTGGCGCAGTGTAGAAGTATCATGCGAAGATGGCGAAACAACAGACAGATATGGTGCATGATGCGGATTAGAGAACTTAATTTCTTCGTCTGAAGGCATTCTCTGAACTTGTAATGACATAATCGCTAAATCATGCATCACCTGAGGAACAACCTTTGGAACCATCCCTAAATCTTCTCCACAAGTCAACATATTGGTGGCTTGTTTCAATGCTGGCAATTTCTCTAAACCTTTCGCCTTCCAGAATTGTTCTTGACGATTATAGAAATAATCTAAGTAAAGCGCATATAATTTATCCTGGGTGTCTTTTGCTAACCATTTGAAATTATTGGTTTCGTGTAAAGCATATCTTGGATGTAATCGTATCTCGTCTACATCTTCTTTAATGAACAATACATTGGCAGCTAATTCTAACAATCGCTCTAAATGTCCGTGATCTGCAGCTAATGCATTTTTAATTTTTCGTTGGGTATTGAATTCTTCTTTAAACCTTAATTCACCAAAGTCATTCTTAAAATCAAAATAAGTACTAACTACTTCTTCTGTTTCTGAACCAAAGTACATTCTTATTAAGTCATAATGTAAATAAGGTTCAATCAAGCGCTCAAGATCTAAATGAATTCCTCGATAGTTTAATTCATCTAAACTAATAGGTAATGCCGGTTCAAAACGACCTAAAATACCTTGAGTTGCGCTTAAAGGAATCTGCCAAATTCTAAAGAATCCTAGAATATGATCTATCCTAAAGGCATCAAAATACCTTGACATAAATTGGAATCTACTTTTCCACCAAGCAAAATTATCCTCTTTCATGCGAGGCCAATTATAGGTTGGGAATTCCCAGTTCTGACCTAAAACAGCAAAATCATCTGGTGGTGCGCCTGCTTGTTGATCCATGTGGAATAACTCTGGATTCCACCATGCATCGACACTGTAACGATAAATACCAATCGGCAAATCACCTTTTAAAGTTAAATTCAGTTTGTGTAACTCTTCTACTGCTTTAGATAATTGTTCGTGTAATTGCCACTGAACAAAAACATAAAACATAACAGCATCTAAATCCTTGCTCTTTGCCCCAAACATTCTCGTTAATGTAGCTTTAGAACTTTTAGCATGTGATTTCCATTGTGTGAAATCGGCTGTTTGGTTTTTATCCCTAAGAACACAGAAGGCTGCATAAGGTTTAACCCAATCTTCATTTTCTTTTAAAAATAATTTAAAGTCTTTATCTGCTAAAATTTCATTTTTATTGTTCTTAAAGTAATTTTTTAAAAACTCGGTTTTAAAATTATTTACCAACTCATAATCTACATTATCTAAAGCATTTAACTTTTTAGTTTGGTCTTCAATTACTTTCTTTTCAGCAGCAGTTAATTTAAACTTAAGATTACTTAGGCTTAAATACATTGGATGCAAGGCATAAACTGAAATGGCAGCATATGGATAAGAATCAGTCCAATCGAATTTAGCCGTAGTATCATGAATTGGCAGAATCTGAACCATAGAGAAACCTGCCTCCTTAGCCCACTTACCAAAGTCAATTAAATCTAAGAACTCACCAACACCCACTCCATTTTCTGAACGAAGAGAAAAGACTGGAACAGCAACTCCACTTCCTCTCCACTGTGTATGTGGCGGTTGTCTAAATCCGGTATCGTGATAAATCAAAAACTCCTCATCTTTAGCAGGTTGTGCTACACGATTGCTTCCTGTCTCGTAATATTTAATTTCTTTTGTTTTCGCGTTTACTACCAAATACTTGTATGCAATGGGGTCTTTAGCTGAGGAAAGATCTACAGAAAGAGACCAGTTTCCTTTGCCATCACAGTACATCGGGAGAGCCTTATCCTCATCCCAATTGGCCAGAGCATCTACACTACCCACCATAAACATAGCTTCATCAGGTTGCAAAGTCCTAAAACTAAGCCTGAATTGATGTGTGTATTTCTTTAACTTTCGTTGCTTTTTAGCTGGAAGTTTTGCGCCGATGTGTTCAAAGAATTCTGTGCTAAGATTAAACTCCGGTAGATTGGGATAATTCCATGAATCAATCAATACAATCTCCTTTTTTGTCGTTGGATTATTGAAACTTCTTTTAGCCCATTCTTCGGTAATACTTTGGTCGCGATCGTCCTTAATAAAATATAGATATTCAAATTCCTTGGATTTGAAATCTAGGTTTACAGACCATTCGGACTCGTTGGTATAACTTAATGGTACAGCTTTTTCTTTGTCCCAATTACCTAACTCATTACAGTTTCCTGTTAAATAAATTTGTTGTCCAAAGGCACTTTTGAAAACTACTTTAAATTTTAAATTCACGGTGTATCTTAATTATGCAAGCAATATCTTTAAAAAAATACTAAAATCCTATAATTTTGATGAAAATATCTTTTTAAGATAGGAATTAGATGTATTAAATAATAATTTGGTTATAAAACTTGTGTGAAATTAAAAAATGCCATAATTATTACTTCAAATCTTTTTTCACCTACCACTTTAAATTTCTTATTTTTGCAAGAATATAAACTTTTTAATGGCGAAGAAAACTAAAGATACATCAAAACCTAAAATTACGATAAACTGGGCTATGTTAAGAATGGTCTCGGGCATTATTTTAATCTTTACGGGTGTCGTCATGTTGCTTTCATTTATCTCCTATCTTTTGAATTGGAAAGAAGATCAAAGTCAGCTCAATACATGGAACGACCCAGCATTCGAAGTAAAGAATATCTTTGGAAAATTAGGAGTTTGGTTTGGTGATAGTTTTATTTATCAGGGATTAGGTGCAATTTCTATTTTGTTAGCATTGTGGTTTATCTTAATCGGAGCACTTATAATTTTTAAGCTTAATAAATTCCCTATATTAAGAACAACTTTAACGATGTTGTTCTTTTTAATTTGGTCACCCTTATTCTTAAGTTTTATTATTCCAAATCATCAAATCTTTGGAGGACGCATGGGATTTGAGCTCAAGATGATTTTAATGGACTTGGTAGATTTCTTAGGAATTATTCTCATTCTCGTTTTTTCCTTCTTGTTATTTGCTGTACTGGAATGGAGAATCACACCAGAAAAGATTGCTAATAAAATAAAAGAAGATCGTTTGGCTAAAGATTTACGTAGAGAGGAGAAAGAAGCTAAAAAACAGGAGATTAAAGAGGAAAAAGAATTAGCTAATAAAGAGTCTCTCGAAGAAGAACCACAAGAAGAAGTGGCAGCTGAAACGCCTTTACCAACACCTAGTCCCAAGAAGTCTTTTAACACGACTACAGCGGATGATGAGTTAGAACCATTTAAAATATCTGCGAGTTCTCAGAAAGCAGAAAAACCTAGTTCTGAACCTACACCTAAACCACAGCCTAAGGAAGAAAAGAAACAGGAAGTTGTTTTTGAGCCTGAAGTTAAAGAAATTATTATTGAGCCTCATAAAGAAGGTGACGTTGCTTTAACGGTTGAAACAACTAAAGAGGAGGCCGTTACTGATGGTAGTGTTAGCAATCAATTGGTAGAAAAATTTGGGGAGTTTGATCCAACTTTAGAATTATCAAAATATAAGTTCCCTACCCTAGATTTACTGAGAGAATACGAAGGTGGAAACGATGTATCCATTGACCAAGTTGAATTAGAATCAAACAAGGATAAAATCGTTGATACTTTGGGTAACTATGGTATTAACATCGATTCGATTAAAGCGACTATCGGGCCAACAGTTACTTTATATGAAATTGTGCCTGAAGCCGGTGTAAGAATTTCTAAGATTAAAAACTTAGAAGATGATATTGCCTTAAGTTTAAGCGCTTTAGGTATTAGAATTATTGCTCCTATTCCAGGGAAAGGCACAATAGGAATTGAGGTTCCGAACTCTAATCCAACAATGGTGAGTATGCGTTCGGTGATTTCATCTCAGAAATTTCAGACTTCTAAAATGGAGTTACCCATTGCTTTTGGTAAGACTATTTCTAATGAAACTTTGGTCGTTGACTTAGCAAAAATGCCACACATGTTGATGGCAGGTGCTACTGGGCAAGGTAAATCGGTGGGATTAAATGCTATCATTACTTCTTTATTATATAAAAAACATCCAGCAGAGTTAAAGTTTGTGATGGTCGATCCAAAGAAAGTAGAGTTAGCTCTATACAACAAGATTGAAAGACATTTTTTAGCTAAACTACCTGATTCAGAGGATGCTATCATTACAGATAATCAGAAAGTAATTAATACTTTAAATTCTCTATGTATTGAAATGGACGATCGATATGATCTATTAAAAGATGCCTACGTTCGTAATATTAAAGAATATAATGAGAAATTTAAAGCTAGAAAGCTGAGTCCAGAAAACGGACATAGATTTATGCCTTACATTGTATTGGTGGTAGATGAGTTTGCTGACTTAATCATGACTGCAGGTAAGGAAGTAGAACAACCTATAGCTCGTCTTGCACAATTAGCACGCGCGGTAGGAATTCACTTAATCATCGCTACGCAACGTCCTTCTGTGAATGTAATTACAGGTATTATTAAAGCTAACTTCCCAGCGAGGGTAGCCTTTAGAGTAACCTCAAAAGTGGATTCAAGAACGATTTTAGATTCAGGTGGAGCGGATCAATTGATTGGTAAGGGTGATATGCTTTATACCACTGGAAATGAATTGATTCGTATTCAGTGTGCTTTTGTGGACACCCCAGAAGTAGATGAGATAGCAGATTACATCGGTAGTCAAAAAGGTTATCCAGATGCCTACATGTTACCAGAGTATGAAGGTGAAGACGGCGGAAGTGGTGATCCATTGGATATTGATCCAAATGATAGAGATTCATTATTTGATGATGCTGCTCGAATTGTTGTAGCGTCACAATCAGGTTCGGCGTCTCTCCTACAACGAAAATTAAAAATTGGGTATAATCGTGCAGGTAGAATCATTGACCAATTAGAGGCCAACGGTATCGTTGGAAACTTTGAAGGAAGTAAGGCGCGTGACGTACTGGTAAAGGATGAAGTGAGTTTGGAACAAATATTGAATAATGAGGCATAGATTAAATCTAAAATCATGAAAAAATTAATTTATACACTTTTTGCAGTATTGCTAATTACACCAATATTTGCACAAAATAGCTCAGAAGCTAAAAGTCTTTTAGATAAAGTTTCAGCGAATTACCAAACTAAATCTAGTATGTATCTTAAGTTTAGCAGTGTCTTAGAAAACACACAAGCTAAAACCAAAGATTCTTATAATGGCGAGGTTTACATTAAAGGAAACCAATACAACTTAACGGTTCCTAAAATGGACATTAAGCAGATTTATGATGGTAAAAAATTATACACCATTGCTACAGATCAACAAGAGGTAACCGTAACTTCTCCAGAAGCAAATAGCGACGAGTTGTTCACCCCTACCCGAGTGTTGGAAATGTATAAAAAAGGATATACCCTTTCAATGGATAAAACCAAGAAAGTAAATGGCAGAAATGTTACTTTTGTTAAGCTAGTTCCAACAGATAAAGCTAGCATCAAACATATTTTGGTAGGAGTTGATAAGACAAACAATGAGTTGGTACAATTGGTTGAAACCAACACCAACAATACTACTACAACGATTACCGTTGAGAAACAATTGAATGATATTATTGTCCCTAAATCATTATTGAGTTTTAACAAAGCTTTCTATAAAGACTTTTATATCTCAGAAATCTAATAATCTATATGCTTAAGAAGCTTGATTGGTACACGATCAAAACCTATTTTGGTCCTTTCATATTTATATTCAGCGTACTGTTCTTTATTTTTATGGTACAATTTGCTTGGCAAGAAATGGAAAAATTTGCCGGAAAAGGATTGGATATGGTCACCATTTTCGAGCTTCTATTCTATCTAGGACTATCGGTGGTTCAATTGGTAATGCCGTTAACCATCTTATTAGCTGCCATTATGACTTTTGGTGGATTTGGAGAGCGATATGAGCTCGCTGCCATGAAGTCTACGGGGATTTCCTTAGGTAGAATTATGCTGCCCTTGTTTATTATGGTTTCTATGTTATCGGTGGGATTATATTATTTCTCTGATTATGTAGTACCGCAATCGCAGCAAAAGGCAAGAAATATGTTAATTAACATTGCAAGGACAAAACCTGCAGTGAATTTTGAACCAGGAGTTTTCGTAATGGGAATCCCTGGTTTTTCTATGAAAGTTGGCGATAAGTCGGGTGATGATGGAGAATTCGTAGAAGATGTTTTTATCCATAAAGATGTAAATGCCTTCGAAAATCAACAAACCATTGTTGCAAGTAGAGGAATATTTGAGCCTGCTGAAGATCAACGTTTTTTAAGACTCTCACTTTTTGAAGGTTATTTTTATGAAGATGAAATTCATAATAAATCTCGCGAAGAATTAAAAAGACAAGCCTTCAGGCAAATTAAATTTGATACCATGGTGCAGTACATTGATGTGTCTGCCTTGGTAGAAAAAGCGATTGAAGATGAAAAGGTAACCGATCATTATAAATTCATGAACTCTAAGGATTTGGTGAATAGGATTGATACCTTAAAAATGAATGATTCGATCAGTTATGTTAAGATGTTTGATGAAAGATATCAAACGCTGCTTCCTAGATATTATATGCTAGATTCGGTGAGTCAACATCAAACTGAAGCTATTCCCCTACCCAATCTAGAAGAAGTAAAAGAGGAAGACAGAATTAGCATTTATAAATCGGCAATTGCTGAAGTTGAAAGAGATAAAACTTTTTACAATGCTACTAAGACAGAGATTTCAGGCAGAAACAAAAACAATGCTCGACATGTTTTGGTTTTGGTGCGAAACTATTCCAATGCGTTAATGTGTATCGCCTTCTTTTTAATCGGTGCTCCATTGGGTGCAATTATTCGAAAAGGTGGTGTGGGAATGCCTGTGGTAGTAGCGATTATTATATTCATCTTATTCTACTTAGTGTATATGTACACAGAGAATTTAGCTAAAAACGGAGAACTAGACCCGTATTGGGCATCTTGGTCACCCGTCATCGTATTCTTCCCTATGGGATTATATTTTACTTATAAAGCAATGACCGATTCAGATATCTTCGATATCGAGTCATATATCAAACCATTCCGAAAGCTTTTTGCTATCTTTGGAACCAAGAAAAAAGAACATGCCAGATACCAATAATTTGATCATGAATGATATTAAATTAGATAGCATTTCCGAGGCTATAGAAGAAATTAAAAAAGGAAAAATGGTCATTGTCGTGGATGATGAAGACAGAGAAAATGAAGGAGATTTTGTGGTTTCTGCTGAATTAATTACGCCAGAAATAATCAATTTTATGTCTATTCACGGTCGTGGATTGCATTGTGCTCCCCTACCAGAAGATAGATGCGAGGAGTTAGAACTACATCCTATGGTAGGTAAAAACACCGATCCTAAGGAAACAGCCTTTACGGTTTCTGTAGATTTATTGGGGCATGGAGTAACTACCGGAATTTCCGCAGCAGATAGAGCTAAAACAGTTCAGGCCTTAATGGATCCTAATACCACACCAGGTCAATTAGGTCGTCCGGGCCATATATTTCCATTGAGAGCCAAAAAAGGTGGCGTATTGCGTCGGCCAGGTCATACAGAGGCTGCTGTTGACTTAACGGTCTTAGCCGGTCTTAAACCAGGTGGTGTGATTGTAGAGATCATGAACGAAGATGGTACGATGGCAAGACTTCCTCAATTAAGAGAAATTGCTGATAAGTTTGATTTAAAGTTGGTTACTATCCAAGATTTAATTGCTTATCGTTTGCAACATGAATCGTTGATTGAGCGAATTGAGGAATTTCCGATTAAAACTTTCTTTGGGGATTATCAATTAATCACTTTTAGACAAAAAACCAATGAGCAGATTCACTTTGCTTTGGTTAAAGGAGAATGGAGCGAAGAGGAAGCTGTACCGGTTCGTGTGAAATCTACCAACTCTTATTATGATTTATTTTCGTCACTACAATTTGGTGAAACACCACTATTGAAGCGAATTACTGAAATTATAGATGAGGAAGGAAAAGGAGCTATTGTTTTTATTAACAATATTGTAAGTTCGGATTTAATTCAAGCGAAGTTGAATCAATTTAAAGACTTTCAAACCGGAGACCAACTAACTCCATTGCTTAAACCAGATTCGTTAGATTATGGTACTGGAGCTCAAATCATTAAAGATTTAGGTATTACCAATATTAAATTAATCACACAATCTCCAAATAAGAAACGTTCTTTGAGTGGTTATGAT
>CAZKJO010000041.1:0-15779 GCA_964553105.1 uncultured Weeksellaceae bacterium
AACTCCTTTAAAAATCGTACCTTGCACGCCGTTTTCTAAACACTTATGACAGTTAAAAATTCGACATTCAATCCTAAAACAGATATTCAAATTATTGGAGCAAAACTCCATAATCTTAAAAATATATCACTCACTATTCCTAAGAATAAATTGGTGGTTATCACTGGTTTATCGGGGTCGGGTAAGTCAACTTTAGCTTTCGATACGCTTTATGCAGAGGGGCAAAGAAGGTATGTTGAAAGCCTGTCTTCCTATGCACGACAGTTCTTGGGACGATTAGATAAACCTCAAGTTGATCAAATTAAAGGAATTGCACCAGCCATTGCAATTGAACAAAAAGTAAACTCCACCAACCCTCGTTCAACGGTGGGTACAACTACCGAGATTTATGACTATTTAAAACTTCTTTACGCCAGAATTGGTAAAACTTATTCGCCAACCTCTGGACAAGAAGTGAAGAAGGATACGGTTACCGATGTTATTAATTTTATTCAAGCTTTAAAAGAAGGAACCAATGTGGTTTTAGGATCTCCTTTGTTAGTGGCAGAGGATAGAACTTTTAAACAACAATTAGAAATTCTTCAGCAGCAAGGTTTTCAAAGGGTTGAGGTTGCTGGTCAAATGCAGAAAATTGAAAATTTAATCGATTTTAATTTTGAGCCAACAGATGATATGGAAGTTAATCTTATCATCGACCGTGTGACGACGCAAAACGACGAGGATTTCTATCATCGTTTAGCGGATTCTGTTCAAACTGCTTTCTATGAAGGTAAAGGTGAACTTTTCCTAAGAAATGTAGATGAAGGAAGTTTTCATGTATTTTCGAATAAATTTGAATTAGACGGGATTGATTTCACAGAACCGAATGTTCATTTCTTTAGTTTTAATAATCCATTTGGAGCTTGTCCTACATGTGAAGGCTACGGTAAAATAATTGGAATCGATACGGATTTAGTCATTCCTAATAAGAGTTTATCAATCTATGAAGATGCTGTAGTTGCTTGGAAAGGTGACAAAATGAGCGAATGGAAAAATGAATTTATTCGACATTCAGATAAATTAGATTTCCCTATTCATAAGCCATATTTTGAGCTATCAGAAGAACAAAAAGATATTCTGTGGCATGGTAAGGCTAACTGGGAAGGATTGGATAGATTCTTTCAAATGCTGGAGGAAAACACCTATAAGATTCAATACCGCGTAATGTTATCTCGCTATCGCGGAAAAACAATTTGTCCTACTTGTAAAGGAAAGAGACTTAGAAAAGAAACCGATTACGTTAAAATTGGCGGGAAATCTTTGTCGGATTTGGTGAATCTTCCCTTAGATGAATTGCAGGTTTTCTTTCAGGAATTAGTTCTTAACGATTATGATAGTGCAGTAGCCAAGAGAATTCTATTAGAAATTGAGAATAGAATCCAGTTTTTAATCAATGTTGGTTTAAGCTACTTAACTATTAATAGAACCTCAAACACGCTTTCTGGTGGTGAATCACAGCGAATTAACCTAGCAACTTCTTTAGGAAGTAGCTTGGTGGGAAGTATGTATATTTTAGACGAACCTTCGATTGGTTTGCATTCTAAGGATACGGAAAGCTTGATAAAAGTTTTAAAACAACTTCGTGATTTGGGGAATACGGTGATCGTGGTGGAGCATGACGAGGATATCATTCGTCAGGCTGATCATATCATAGACATTGGACCAGAAGCTGGAACTTATGGTGGAGAAGTTGTGTTTGAAGGTAGTTTCGATGAATTAATGAAGTCGAATACGCTAACGGCTGATTACTTTAACCATAGAAAGGAGATTGAAGTTCCGAAGGATAGAATTAAAATTAAAAATTCAATTTTAATCAAGGGTGCACGCGAACATAACTTAAAGAACATCGACGTAGAATTGCCGTTGAACATGTTGACGGTGATTACAGGCGTGTCTGGTTCGGGTAAGTCTACTTTAATCAAAGATATTGCTACACCGGCCTTACAGCGAGAATTAGGCATCTATGGAAACAAAATTGGTGACTTTGAGAGTTTAGAAGGTGATATTAAAAAAGTTGAAGCCATTGAATTTATTGATCAAAATCCAATTGGTAAATCCTCGCGTTCGAATCCAGTGACGTACACCAAAGCATACGATGATATTCGATTGTTGTTCTCCAGAACTAAATTAAGCAAAGTAAGAGGATACCAACCTAAACATTTCTCTTTCAATGTAGATGGCGGTAGGTGTGATGAGTGTAAAGGAGAAGGAAGTATTACCATCGAAATGCAGTTCATGGCCGATGTTACCTTGGAATGTGAAGTATGTAAAGGAGCTAGGTTCAAGAAAGATATATTAGAAATTAAATTCGAAGGAAAAAACATTGCAGATGTGCTTCACATGACGGTAGATGATGCCATTGAATTCTTTAATAAACATGGAGAAACTAAAGTCACTGACAAGTTGCAAGCCTTGCAAGACGTTGGTTTAGGTTATGTTCAATTAGGTCAATCCAGTAGCACTCTGAGTGGTGGAGAGGCGCAGCGAATCAAGTTAGCATCTTTCTTAACCAAAGGAACTTCAAGCAAGAAGACATTATTTATTTTTGATGAACCTTCCACAGGATTGCATTTTCACGATATTAAAAAGTTGTTAGCTTCCTTAAGAGCCTTAATCGAAAACGGTCATTCAGTTTGGGTGATAGAACACCAACCAGATATCATTAAAACCGCCGATTTTATTGTGGACTTAGGTCCGTTAGGTGGAAAACATGGTGGTGAATTGGTTGCGGTGGGAACTCCAGAAGCTATTGTTAAGAATGAGAAAAGCCTTACGGGGAAATACCTTGCAGAGAAATTGGTTTAATTAAAGTTTAAAAACAACAAATCAATAGAATTTGATTTTATATTTAAATTCAATGTTGCAGAAAGCTATGTTGGTTGAGCTTTAAAACTGCAAAAACAAGAGTAGGATAGCTATAGCAGCCAGTAGGATTCCGAAATAGTTTAGTTTATTGAGTTTCTCTTTAAAAACAAGCGTTCCAATCAAAGTTCCCAGGACAATAACGCCTAAATTCATTCCGGTAAATACCAAACTCGGACTTTCATTCATATATTGATGCGCCTTGATATAGGTGTAAATATTGGTGAAATTTAAAATGCCCAATACAAATCCTCCCAAGATAGAAGCTTGATTAAACTTGGTTTTACGTATAAACAAATAAGCGAAAATCAGTACCGCAGCAACACAGAAAGAGAGTGTTAGGGTTGTACTAAATGCATTGCCCGAGGTGCGAGAAATGAGTTTAAAAATAAGGTCAATCACCCCATAGCCCAACCAAACCATCAGGAGAAATATCCATCCTGATTTGGCTTTGGTTTGCGTGGATTGTTTTTTCATTAAAATTAAAATAAGCGCAACAAAAGCTAAGCCAACCCCGATGAGTTTCTGGGTGGACATAGGTTCTTGCCAAAAATAAAAAGCCACGACCAAGGTTAAGATGAGCGACAATCGTTGTGCAATATCGGCTTTAACAATACCTGCTTTTTGCACGGCGGTCCCCATCACGATGAATATCAAGGGGAGCAAAACCCCTAAAGCAGCAAACAACCAGGAGTCTTGGTTTAAGTTGAATTGACTAAAATCGGGTTGAAGCAGAAAGAAACTTAAAATTATCGCGACAGGATAATTAAAGGCAACCGCTTGTGCAATATCAATTTTTTGCTTTTTGGCGATTTTCAATAATATCGAAACCGATACGCTGGCAAGAATGCTTATGATAAGATAAATCAAGGCTAAATAATTTTAAGCCCCAAAAATAATAATTAAAACATCAATGACTTCTGTTTTTGAGCTCTAATGGCGTTGTAGATTGTTTAAAGTAAAAAAATATGAAGGAGCAGATGAGGTTTAATTGTCTAATCCTTGGATTTCGCTTACTTTTGCATAAAATTATAGAAGAATGTCGAATATTACTTTCACAATGATTAAGCCGGATGCTGTTAGAGCAGGAAACATCGGTGCTATTTTACAACAAATTACGGACGCTGGTTTTGCTATCAAAGCAATGAAATACACTCAGTTGTCTATGGATGAAGCAAAGAAATTTTATGAAGTTCACGCTGAAAGACCATTCTACGGTGAGCTAGTTGAGTTCATGTCTTCAGGACCTATCGTTGCTGCAGTTTTAGAGAAAGACAATGCAGTTGCAGACTTTAGAGAGTTAATTGGTAACACCAATCCTGCTGATGCGGCTATGGGAACGATTAGACAAAAATATGCTAACTCTGTAGGTGAAAATGCAGTTCACGGTTCAGATTCAGATGAGAATGCATTAATTGAAGCTAATTTCCATTTTTCTGGAAGAGATTTTTTCTAAATCATGAGTAGCTTTTTATAAAGCATATTGTGATAAAAATATAGATGCCTCAAAGTTTAATTTTGGGGCATTTTTTTATCCTTAATAATTTTTAAGATTAAAGGGTTTTAGCTTTCTTAGAACTCTTTTCTATAGACATCATAACCAAGGAAACGCCACCCAAAAGAAGTGCTATTAAAGTATGCGGTGTATGAACCAAGAATCCGAAAATAACACCGATCTCGCTGCCCAGGCCAAGGACAATAAAACCTAATCTCATTGCGCTATGGAAAGCTCCAATACCACCGCTTGCGGGAATTATCATTCCAATTCCACCTACCAATAAAAGATACAAACCATCTGCCATCGTAAGATGTGAAGTTTCTGGTAAGGCAAAAACAACCAAATAAGTCATAAAATAATAAAACACCCAAATCAGGATGGTGTAGAAGATAAATAAACCACTTTTCTTAAGTTGAAAAATACTTTTTAAGCCTTGTCTTAAACCATAGAGAAAATTTCTAATCTTAGGGAAAATAGCTAAATTTTTAATTTTCTTCCAAAATATAATGATAGCTAAAAGCCCAACAAGACTAAATCCACCTATTATAAAAAGTCCTGCGAAAGAGGATTCTGTTTCGCCATCTTGTCTTAAAGCCAAAACTTCATTAAATAACTTTAATATTAAATCAAAATTAAAAATGACTGCTAAAAGCCCCATGAAAGACAAGCACAAAAAATCTATCACTCTCTCGCTAATCACGGTTCCGAAGGATTGATCGACTGGAGTTTTATCTAGTGTGTATAAGGTTGTGCATCTTGCGACTTCGCCCGAACGAGGAATGATTAAATTCCAAAAATAGTTCATGCAAATTGCATAAAAGGAATGTGAAGATGAGACCTGGTGTCCCATAGGTTCTAGGAGAAGTTTCCAACGTTCACTTCTCAAAGCATAGGCAATTACGCCTAAAAGAAAAGATAACAAAATCCACCAATAATTAGCTCTTTGAATCGATTCCCAGGCTTGATTAAAATCAACATCTCGCATCGCCCACCATATCAAAACAAGGGCTAGCAATAAAGAAATCGAAACCGTTAAGCCGGTTTTGGCTGATTTTGTCATTACATCAATAGGTTGGTTTCTTCATTGGGGAAAACCATTTTCGGTTGAAAGTCTTGGGCTTCGTCAACTGACATAAAACCATAGGCAATAATAATGATAAGATCACCTTTGGCAACGCGACGTGCCGCAGGTCCGTTCAAACAAACTTCTCCTGATCCTCTTTCGCCTTTAATGACATAAGTCTCAAAACGTTCACCGTTGTTGATGTTTACAATTTGAACTCGCTCCCCGACAATTATGCCAGCGGCTTCTATTAGGTCAGCATCTAAAGTGATGCTTCCGATATAGTTAAGTTCTGCATCCGTAACTCGTACGCGATGGATTTTTGATTTAAATACTTGGACTAACATGCGGCAAAGATAAAATTATTTAAACGATTTTTAAGTTATCAATTAACCTAATATCACCTGCATATACAGCAATAAATGCACGAATGTCCTCAGCTTCGTCCCAAGATGAAATGGGTTCAAGGTTTTTTTCGTCACAAATCATTATATACTCTAGCTCTAAATCGTTGCTCAAAAAGAACTCCTCGGCCTTGTGAATGCACTCTTCTACCGTAAATTCTAGTTTCCAATCCTTTAATAAATTCAATAATTTATAAATCTGCGGAGCTTCTGCTAGGTATTCAGGTTTTAATCGGGCATTTCTGGAACTCATCGCCAAACCGCTTTCTTCTCTGAAAATAGGCATCGGCTGAATTTGAATAGGATAGTTCTTAAGTTTTACCAATTCTTGAATAATTCTAAGCTGCTGAAAATCCTTTTCTCCGAAATAAGCTTTATCAGGCTGAACAATATCAAAAAAGCGTGAAACGATAGTAGCCACACCATCAAAATGACCTTTCCTGAATCTACCTTCCATAACTTGATCTAAGCCATTAAAATCAAATGATTCCGAGCTTAGACTTTCTGGATACATATCTTCTACACGAGGAAAAAAGACAGCATCGCAGCCAACGCTTTCTAATAATTGCGCGTCTTTATCAATATCTCTAGGGTATTTCTCTAAGTCTTCGGGATTATCGAATTGGGTGGGATTCACAAAAATGCTACATATAGTAATATCATTTTGTGATTGACTTTTTTTTATAAGCGAAACATGTCCCCTATGTAATGCACCCATGGTCGGCACGAAGCCTATCGTGTTTTGGGCGTCCTTTTGTTGCGCAACCCAAGCCTCTAAGCTACGTCTATCATGAAATATCTGCATTGGTTTATTCTGTAAAAAGCGTCAATTTAAAACAAAGCTATGGTTTAGCAAAGCTTTTACAATGATTTTTTGTACTTTTGCATCCTATTAATAACTTACCTAAAGAAATAAAGCTATATTATGCGGATTTTGTATGTTTCTACGGAACTTGTACCGTACACACCAGAAAACACTTTGTCGGAGGCTTCATTGGAAATTCCAAAGCTTATGCACTCAAAAGGCAATGATGTTCGGATTTTTATGCCTCGTTTCGGAACGATAAACGAAAGAAGACACCAATTACATGAAGTAATTCGTTTATCTGGTATGAATATGATCATTAACGATATGGATCAACCTTTAATCATCAAAGTGGCGTCTTTGCCAAATGAGAGATTGCAGGTTTATTTTATTGACAACGAGGAATATTTTAAGCGTAAAGGAATTTATGCAGATAAAGCAGGTGAGTTTTACCCAGATAACGATGAGCGTTCAATTTTCTTTGTAAAAGGAATCTTAGAAACCATCAAAAAGCTAAACTGGAAGCCTGACGTGATTCATGCTCAAGGCTGGATGTCAGCTTTAATGCCATTATATCTAAAAAAATATTATGCAGATGATGCCTTCTTTGATGATGTAAAAATGGTATTCTCTGTTTTTGATAATCCATTTGATGGAGAATTAAACGAGAAGATGATCGATAAAGTCCATTTCGATGGTATCTCTAAAGATGACTTAAAACACTTAGAAAAACCGACTTTTGAAAATTTATTAAAAGTTGGAATCGATAATGCAGATCTAGTAGTTCAAGGCGATGAGGTATTGCCAGAGGACATTATGGAATATATCGAGAAGAGTAAGAAAGAATTTAAACCACATCAAGCTCCCGAAGGTTTGTGCGATATCTATCCCACACTTTGCGAAGAGGTTGAATAAATAACTGAATAACCAGAATGAAGAAATATAATTTTGGATGGTCTTTGGCCGCAATCGCAGGATTAATGTTGCTAGGATTAACAAGTTGCGAGCAAGAAGACAGATTTGTAGGATCTAATGTAGTAGGAGATGGAGCCGCGCAATTTCATAAAGCATATCTAGATTTAGTTGCTACTACTATAGCAACAGATACGTTAAGAGCAGACAGAACCGTTTTGCAAAATGCCAGTATTGGTGTTTATGATGAGCCTCTTCTAGGGAAAACAAAATCATATCTATATTCACAGGTTAGATTGGGCACAACCAATCCCGAGTTTGGGAATAATGCTGTTGTAGATTCTGTAGTGTTGTCGATTCCGGTTTTTACTCAAACAGAAGATACGCTTTCTAAAGAGCATTTTCATTTTAATACAAATTATACTTTATCCAACACTGAAGATGGTGATTGTACCATTACAGATACGATCAGACAATATAAGACAAGATATTTGTTTAATATTGATTCTATCTATGGTAATAAGAGTGCTACAATGAATTTGCAAGTTCATAGGATTATGGAAGGTCTTAAGACTATTGATTCTGCAAGATATTCGAACCAATCTGTTCAGATTGGAGAGTTATTCGGTAGCAAACAAATTGATGCTAAGGCGTATAAAAGCTTTACTTCTCAATTTAGAAATGTAGGAACTGAAGCTGATAGTACCATTATTGCTCAAGATGCTAGCGCTGTGATTAATATGAAATTGGACGGAATGAAATCTTTTGTTCAAAACAATATTGTTAATCAAGAAGGTTCACCAAATTTGGGGGATCAAGTATCATTTATTAATAATGTTCTTCAAGGAATTAGAATTGGCGTGCAAGATGAAAATGGATTTATTTTAACCATTAATCCATCTTTCTTAAAACTGGTTGCATATATATCTGAGGATAATGAAAGCTTTGTTGATGAAAATAACAATGGAGTTCATGATCCAGAAGAGAACTGTGGTGCTATTATGACCAAAGCTCGTGTAAATAATAGTTTAGAATTTGTTATTGGTTCTAATTTAGCCATTAACAGTGGAAATCAATACTATAACGTGGTTCAGAGTAGAATAGAGAATAGCGCAGGTAGCGTGAGTTATAATCAACCTAACACAGCGGTCAACTTTGTAGAAGGTATGGGAGGAGCGAGAGTCAAAATCTCTTTAGATCCGCAACAGGTTGAAGCTATTCGTGATTCTGTAAGAAATAACAATTGGGTGATTTCTGAAGCACACTTTAAAGTTTATCCTCATACGACAACGCAAGGAAATTTACCATTACCAGAATATTTATACGCATTTAATTTAACAAAGAATAAATTGATTGCAGATTATGGTGATATTGATGACGTAAATTCAGATAATATTCAAGTATTCCCTTATTTACAAATCAGTCGTCCCTATGACGAAGAAAAGAAATACTACTTGTTGCGCGTTACTGAATACTTCAAGAACATTGTCGAGAAAAATGCAGAAATAGATGATTTGGCGATTGAGATGGGAACTTATTTAGGTTTCTCAAATGCTGATTATTTCTATACACCTAAAAACGCCTTTTACTCTAATCGTGTATTCAATCCTTATAGATTGGCGATCGTTGGTTCTAATCCAACTGCTGATTTAATGGATAAGAAACTTCAATTAGAGATTTATTACAACAAAAAAGAAAACTAAAAACCTAAAACTAAAATAATATATGTGTGGAATAGTAGGTTACATAGGGAGCAGAGAAGCTTACCCAATTATAATTAATGGATTAAAAAGACTAGAGTATCGAGGATATGATAGTGCTGGTTTCATTCTGAATTATTCAGAAGGAATGGAAGTGGTGAAGACCAAAGGTAAAGTTGCTGATTTAGAATCTAAATCAGAAGGAAAAAAACTAAGCGCTAATATTGGTGTTGGTCATACAAGATGGGCAACCCACGGAGAGCCAAACGATGTCAACTCACATCCACATGTGTCTACCAATGGTGAAATTGTATTGGTTCACAATGGTATTATTGAGAATTATGATTCAATTAAAACTAAATTAGTTGAATACGGTTTTACATTTCAGTCTGAAACAGATTCTGAGGTTTTAGTAAACCTAATTGAATACTTCAAAACATCTGAAAATTTAAGTTTAGAAGATGCTGTTAGATATGCTCTAAACGAAGTGGTAGGAGCTTATGCTATTGCTGTATTAGATAATTCCAATACTGATGAGATTGTTGTTGGAAGATTAGGAAGTCCACTAGCTATTGGAATGGGAGATGATGAGTTTTTCATTGCATCTGATGCTTCACCTTTCGTTGAGTTCACCAAAGAAGCTATCTATTTAGAAGATGGTGAAATGGCTACAATAACGCGTGGAAAAGGTGTTGAGGTTAGAAAAATTGTTGAGAATGAAATAGTATCTCCTTCAATTCAAAAGCTACACTTAGACTTAGAGCAAATCGAAAAAGGTGGTTTTGAGCATTTCATGTTAAAAGAAATCTACGAGCAACCTAAGTCCATCCACGATACCATGAGAGGTCGTCTTTTACCTGAAGAAGGTATTATCAAGATGGCAGGAATTTGGGATCACATGGAGAAATTCCGTAATGCTAAAAGAATTATTATCGTAGCTTGTGGTACTTCATGGCACGCTGGTTTGGTAGGTGAATATTTAATTGAAGAGTTTGCTCGTATACCAGTTGAGGTAGAGTATGCTTCTGAATTTAGATATAGAAACCCTATCATTAATAAAGATGATATCGTTATCGCAATTTCTCAATCAGGGGAGACAGCGGATACTTTAGCTGCCTTAAAATTAGCGAAAGCTAATGGTGCATTTATTTATGGTATCTGTAACGTTGTTGGATCTTCGATCGCTCGTTTAACCGATGCTGGTTCATTTACGCACGCGGGTCCAGAGATTGGTGTAGCTTCAACAAAAGCATTTACTTCTCAATTAACAATTCTTACTTTAATTGCTTTAAAACTAGGTAAACACAATGGTAACTTATCGAATGAGAAATTCATGAGTCTATGTTATGAGTTAGAAAGTCTTCCAACGAAAGTTGAGAAAGCTTTAAAAACAGATGCGCTAGTTCAAGAGATTTCTAAAGTTTATAAGGATGCTAAAAATGCATTATACTTAGGTAGAGGATATAACTTCCCTACAGCTTTAGAGGGTGCATTGAAGTTGAAAGAGATTTCATATATCCATGCCGAAGGATATCCAGCAGCAGAAATGAAACACGGTCCAATTGCTCTTATCGACGAAAATATGCCGGTAATTGTGATCGCTCCCAAGAAAGGTCACTATGACAAGGTAGTATCTAACGTTCAGGAAATCAAAGCTAGAAAAGGTCAAATCATTGCCGTTGTAACAGAAGGTGATGAGCAAGTGAAAAACATTGCAGATCACGTGATCGAAATCCCTGATTGTTCAGAGGAATTCTCTCCAATCTTGGCGTCGATTCCATTACAATTATTGTCTTATCACATTGCTGTAATGCTAGATCGTAACGTAGATCAACCAAGAAACTTGGCAAAATCTGTTACTGTAGAGTAATCACGAAATTTAATTAATTACAAAATCGCTTCTCAAAAGGAAGCGATTTTTTTATGTCTATATTTTAATGAAAACTAAATTAAAACCTTGGTTTCCTCTATTTTTATTAAATATCTATACCTAAATAGAATTAAATTATCAATTACTTAAGAAACTAATTTAGTTTATAAAGTTTTTTAAGTATCTTTGCAGTCAAATTTAATAGAATGACCAAAGAAATTATCGTTCAACATGCGGCAAAAACATTTTTGTCCAATGGCTACAAAACTGTAACCATGGACGAGGTGGCCTCAGATCTTGGTGTTTCTAAAAAGACTTTGTACGAAATATTCGGTAACAAGGAGGGCTTGATCCGTCTGAGTTTAGAGTTTCAATTTCAAGAATTACGAGAAGTTTTCGAGGAAGCTTTAAATCTAAATTTAGATGCCATCTCTGAGATGCACTTTATTATGGATAAAATCCGTACGATGATTGGAACGCCTCAACATAAAAATGCGGTATATCAGCTACAGAAATATTATGCGAAAATTTATCGTAAAGTTTATGTAGAGCAAGTGGTTTTTATTCAAAAAGCGCTTGAAACGAATATCGAGAAAGGTCAAGATAGTGGTTTATACAGAAAAGATGTGAATGCATCTGATTTGGCCGAAATCTTGATTCAAGTTCAAAGTTTTTTAAGGAGTAATGAGAAAAGTATCAACGATACCGAGAAGATGGAATATTTATCAAATGTACATTTTAACTTAATGTTGAGAGGCATGGTTACACCCGCAGGTATAGAAAAATTAACCCAACTAGATTTAGACACCTATGAAAAATAGATTCATTATTATGCTCTCCATGTTGGGAGTATTTAGTTTTGCACAAGAGGAAATGAGATTCTCTTTAGAAGAAGCTATACAACACACCCTTAGCCATAATTTTGATATGCTCAAGGCTGATTTAGAGATTGAAAAGGCCGAAAGAAAAGTCTGGGAAACAACCGCAACAGGTTTACCGCATATCGATGGAGCTATCGATTATCAGAACAATATTCAGATGCAGAAGATTTTCTTGATGGATACTGTTTTCCAAGCAGGACAGAAACAAAATATATCTCCTTCCATCCAAATTAATCAGTTAATTTTTAGTGGTTCTTATATTGTCGGATTACAATCTGCCAAGGCATATAAAGAAATTTCAGGCTTAGCTAAGGAGAAAACCAAAGCTCAGTTGACGGAAGCGGTAATTAACGCTTATGCCGCCGTGGCAATTGCCGATGAAAATTTAAATATTTTAGAGAATAACCTTAAGTCTTCGGAGAAAAACCTAAATGATATATCAGAAATCTTTAAAGCAGGTTTCGCCGAGGAACAAGATGTAGATCAATTAAATTATACTTTAAAACAATTAAAGGCATCTAAAAACTTTGCTCAGCGTCAACGTCAAAGTGCTTTGAATTCTTTAAAATTCATTATGGGTGTTGATCAAGATGCGCGTTTAGTTCTAACCAATAATTTAGATGATTTAATGGTGGATCACTTGGCTTTACTCAGAGATGACTTAAAGGCTGAAATAGATAAACATATTGATTATCAAATAGCTAATCATCAAGTTCTAACCAGTGAATTGCAAGTTAAATATCAGAAAACTATGGCTTTACCAAGTTTAAGTACTTATTTAAGTCATAGCGAAAACTGGTCGACCAACGAAGCGGCTTTGTTCAAGGATTTTGGGAATCACTTTGCTTCCACCATATGGGGAATCAAATTAAATGTTCCGATTTTTAGTTCATTTGAAAGAAGAGCTAAAACACAACAAGCTCAAATCGACTTAGAGATGGCAGAAGTGGATCGTAAGAAAACAGAGCAAAAGTTAATTCAAGATGTTAGAAATGCCGAAGTGGCTTATGATAACGCAATTGAATCATACTATACGTCAAAGGATTTAGTGGATTTATCGAGCAAAATCTTAGAGAAAGAACAAATTAAATTCAATGAAGGAATTTCTTCTAGTATGGATTTAACCAACGCAGAAGAGCAATTATACAGAGCTCAAAATCAATATATTCAAGCGGCTTTTGATGTAATGCAGTCTAAAACAGCTTTATACCAAGCATTAGGTCAATATTAAAATTAGAATAACAAGCAGATCAATTAAAATGAAAAAAATATTATTTATACTCACCGGTGCTATCTTGTTCTCTTGCCAAAGCAAGCAAGAACAATCATTTCAAGATATCATTGAAAATGGAGATTTAGCACAAGTTAAAACCAAAAGAGATCAGTTAAGAGCCCAAGCCGATAGTTTGCAAAATTTGGTGGGCCTATTAAATGAAAGAGTGGCGGAGTTAGATCCTAAAGCAGCTAAATTGGTGAAGGACATTGTTTCTAAAGATACATTATATCATCATTTCATCAAGATACAAGCGAACATAGAAACAGAACAAGATGTTCAGGTGACGCCAGAATATGGTGGAGTGATTCGTTTATTGGTTAAAGAAGGAAATTTTGTTAGAAAAGGTCAGTTGATTGGTACCATTTCAGATGGTGGATTAAGTGATCAATTAAACCAAGCTAAAATTCAAGTAGATCAAGCGCGAGCTCAATTACAACAAGCGGAGATTCAAAGAGATTTAGCTAAAACTACTTTCGAAAGACAACAAAGTTTGTGGAATCAGAAAATTGGTTCAGAAATGCAGTTTTTACAAGCTAAAACCAATTACGAAACTTCTCAAAAACAAGTATTAGCAGCTAAGCAACAAGTATCAGCGGCCCAAAAAGGAGTTTCTGGAACTCAAGCTCAATTAGCGAAAACGCGTTTGGTTGCTCCATTTAGCGGTAGAGTAGAACAAGTTATTACGCAAAGTGGACAGGCTGTTTCGCCAGGTACGCCAGTAATTAGATTGGTGAATCCAAACACAGTAAAAGCAGTTGCCAATGTTCCTGAGAATTATTTAGCTCAAATCCAAAAAGGAACTTTAGCTAAAATTGCCTTACCAGCCTTAGAGCGAACTTTTGATTCTCAAGTGAGTCTAATCAGTTCATCTATTAATCCAGGAAATAGAACCTTTAGAGTAGAAGTTCCGATTCCAGATAAAGATGGTTTGGTGAAACCTAACTTAAATGCCGAGCTTCAATTAAATGATTATACATCTGAAAATGCGATTGTATTACCACAAAGCGTTGTGAGAGAAGATAGCGAAGGTAAGTTTGTGTTTGTCATAGAGCAAATTCAAGGGAATGAAGGAATTGCTAAGAAAGTTTATGTAGAAATTGGTCCAGAATCAAACGGACAAGTTGAGGTATTAAACGGAATTAAAGCAGGACAAATCATCATCACCGAAGGACCAGGCAAGTTGCAAGAAGGTGATAGAGTTCTTAGGTCTAAATAATAAATAGCTATGTCAGATATTAAAAATAATAAGCCCATAGAGCAAGAAGGAGACAAAAGTTTCTCGATTTCTACTTGGGCCATCCAAAACAAAATTACCGTCTATGTAATCATGGCGATAATTTTGGTAGGTGGAATCATGGCGTTTACCAGTATGCCTAGGGAATCGTTCCCAGAGGTGATTGATAACAAGGTGTATATTTCATCGGTTTATCCTGGTAACTCGGCAGAAGACGTAGAGAAATTCATTACCGAACCTATCGAGAAAGAGATTCGTGGTGTGTCTGGGATTAAGGATGTGGTTTCTACTTCCTTTAATGATTATGCCATGACCATCGTTGAGTTTCATGATGATGTTCCAATAGAAACGGCTAAAATCGATATTAAAGATAAGGTTGATCAAGTGAAGGCCAACGCCGATTTCCCGACATTAGATACGGGAGCTAAAGTTGAGCCGAATGTTTTTGATTTAAATATTGCAGAGGAATTCCCTATTGCGAATATTAATATTACTGGTAAATACTCTTTACAACAGCTGAAAGACTATGCCGAGCGTTTACAAGATGATTTCGAAAATCTACAAGCCATTAAAGAAGCTCCGATTCGTGGGGTGAATGATAAAGAAGTTGAAATAGCGTTGGATGTTTATAAAATGGGCGCATCACAGGTTAGCTTTAACGATGTAGCTCAATCTATTTCAGGTGATAATAAAACCATTTCAGGGGGTAATATCATTAATGAACAACAGCGTTTAAACATTCGTGTGGTTGGAGAAATTTCATCGCCAGATGATTTGTTAGGTATTTCGGTGAAAGAAAAAGACGGTGTAGTTTATCTAAGAGATATTGCTGAAGTTATCTTCAGAGAGCAAGATAAAACTACCTATGCGCGAGAGTCTTTAGAGCCGGTGATCATGATGGACATCAAAAAGCGAAGTGGTGAAAACATGATTGAAGCCATTGCGCAAATTGAAGGATTAATTGATGCGGCTAAATTGGAATATCTACCCACCGATGTAAAAATTACGATTACCAACAACCAAGCTCCAAAAACTGAAAATCAAGTTAATGACTTGATTAATAATATTTTATTTGGGGTAATTCTGGTAGTTGGAGTTTTAATGTTCTTCTTAGGACTTAGAAACGCCAGCTTCGTAGGAATGGCGATTCCATTGTCGATGTTAATGTCTTTAATGATATTAAACTTCATGGGCGTGACCTTAAACACTATGGTATTGTTTGGTCTTGTGATGGG
>CAZKJO010000041.1:15879-18162 GCA_964553105.1 uncultured Weeksellaceae bacterium
ATGTTGACTTCTGAGTTTATGCACACAGAGGCGGAGGACAAGAAAGAACCGAATAAGAAGAAGCTAATTAGAAACTCGCTGATTTTATTAATCGTGGGAGTTATTCTGGTAGTTGCTGGTTATATTTTTGAGGTAGGAGTTTTAAGAGTTTTAGGAAACCTAGGTATCTTCTTTGGAATCATGGCTTGGGTTTATGAGCTGTTTCTTTACCCTTGGAGTATTTGGTTACAGGAAAAAGGTTTACCATTCTTAGAAGAAAAATATAAAGACTTCTTGACTTGGTCTTTACACGGAAAACGCCCGGGATTTATGATGGTAGGTATGGTCGTTTTATTTGTACTTAGTATCCTGCTTCTCATGTTAGTTCAACCAAAGGTACTATTCTTTCCAGAAAGTGAACCTAACCAAATTATTGTTTATATCGAATATCCAGAAGGAACCGATATTGAAAAAACCAATGAGATTACCAAGCAAGTAGAATCTGAAGTTATCGAGGTTTTAGATAATTATATCGTTGAAAAAGATGGTGAACCTTATAATTATATGGCAGAGGCCATTGTCGCCCAAGTGGGAGAAGGAGCAGGAAACCCACAAACCGATGCAGGTTCTGCCGCTGAAATTCCTCATAAAGGTAAAGTTACAGTGTCTCTACGTGAGTTTAAATACAGGCGTGGTAAGAAAAGCTCTGATGTTTTAGAGGAAGTTAGGAAAAATGTAAAGGGAATCGCTGGAGCTTCGGTAACTGTTGAAAAAGATAATGTGGGACCACCTGCTGGATATCCAATTAACATTGAAATCAAAGGGCAGGATTATAACGCTATGATGGATGAAGCAGAGAAAATGCAAGCGTTCATAGATGAAGCAGGAATCCCAGGAATTGAAGAACTTAAAATCGATGTGAGTCGAGATATCCCAGAGTTAAGAATCAACGTAAATCGTGAATTAGCTGGTTCTATGGGAATCACCAACGAAATGGTAGGAGGAACACTTCGTCAATCCATTTATGGTTATGAGGTTTCAAGATACCGTCCAGAAGGTGACGACGATGATTATCCAATCAATATTCGTTTAAACGAAGCTCAAAGATTTGATGAAAATATCGTATTCAATCAACCAATTACCTTTACAAATCCTTCAACAGGGCAGATTTTGCAGATTCCAATTTCTTCGATAACGTCAAAAGAAATGGGTAAACAATTCTCTAAAATTAAACGTAGAGGTTATGAAAGAACCATCGTTCTTTATTCAAACGTGATTGGAGATTACAACCCAACCGAAACGGTGAATAATATTAAATCGACTTTAAGTAATGCGAATTACAAGTTACCTAAAGATATGAGCTATGAATTTACGGGTGAGCAAGAGCAACAAGCAGAGAACATGTCCTTTTTATTAAGTGCATTATTAATGGCTTTAGCAGGAATTATTTTAATTATTGTAGCCCAATTTAACTCAGTTTCTAAACCTGTAATTATTATGCTTTCGGTATTATTGAGTTTTATCGGCGTGTTCTTAGGTTTAATTGTTATGGGTGATGATTTCGTTGTGATGATGACGATGATGGGAATTATTTCCTTGGCTGGTATTGTGGTTAACAATGCTATTGTATTGATAGATTATACCCAATTATTAATCGATCGTAAAAAGCGCAAATTAGAAATTCCAGAGGATGTGATGTTGCCTTTAGAAGATATGAAAGATTCTGTAATCAACGGAGGTAAATCTAGGTTAAGACCCGTGTTGTTAACCGCAATCACTACTGTGTTAGGATTAGTTCCATTAGCGACTGGATTAAACATCGATTTCCAAGGATTATTGATGGATTACAACCCAGATATTTATATCGGAGGAGATAACGTGATGTTCTGGGGACCTTTAGCGAAGACAGTGATTTACGGATTGATTTTCGCAACTTTCTTAACCTTAGTGATTGTTCCGGTTCTTCAATACTTAGTTAACGGATTGAAGTTTAGAGCAAGATATGGTAAGACTGGAGAGAAATATCCTATTGCCAAATCAGAAATGAAAAACTAATCATTAGTTATAATTAAATATTTTAACTGTCTTAAGAAGTAAGCTTTTTAAGGCAGTTTTTTTACGCTTCAAAAATTTAAATTTCAGGAATTTGAACATCTATATTTTTAATCCCCACTAAATTGGTGGGGATTAAAATTTATACTATTTTTGTTTAAAATTTTAAACTTGAAAGACACCACTTCACTCTTAAGATTAGCCCAAGAAGCTGCCATAGAAGCAGGTCAGGAAATCTTGAAAATATACGAT
>CAZKJO010000042.1:0-17568 GCA_964553105.1 uncultured Weeksellaceae bacterium
AAAATAATCCACATCGATATGGATGCTTTTTATGCTTCTGTGGAACAACATGATGCTCCTGAACTAAAAGGTAAACCTATTGCTGTGGGTGGAAGTTCGGATCGCGGTGTGGTGGCTGCAGCGAGTTATGAAGCTCGAAAATTTGGTATTAAAAGTGCTATGAGTAGTATGATTGCCGCCAAACGTTGTCCGGATTTAATTTTTATTAAACCAAGATTTGAGCGCTATCGCGAGGTTTCTCATCAGATACGGGAGATTTTTTATGAATATACCGATTTGGTAGAACCTTTATCTTTGGATGAAGCTTATTTGGATGTCACTATTAATAAAAAGAATATTTCCTCGGCTTCCCAGATTGCCAGAGAGATTAGAACTAAAATTTTCGAAAAAACAGGTTTAACGGCTTCAGCAGGTATATCAGTAAACAAATTTGTAGCTAAAATTGCAAGCGATTACAATAAACCAAACGGACAAAAAACCGTAACGCAAGAAGAAATTTTAGACTTTTTAGGACCATTGAAGATTCAACAATTTTATGGAATTGGTAAAGTTACCGCACAGAAGATGCGCGATATGGGAATTTTTAATGGTAAAGATTTACGCAATTTAAGCTTAGACTTTTTAGAACAGAATTTCAAGAGCATGGGTTTACATTACTACCAAATTGCTCGTGGAATTCACACCAGTCCTGTAAATCCAAATAGACAGCCAAAATCTGTGGGAGGCGAAAATACCTTTGAAACCAATTTAAATTCACTAGAAGAAATGCAGACTGCACTCGTTCCGATAATCCAAAAAGTAGTTGATAGATTGGCGAAAAAGGAAGTGAAAGGAAGAAGTATCACGCTGAAAATTAAATTTGATGATTTTAGCATCATAACTCGTAGCCAAACTATAGATGAATACATTGGTCAATTTGAGGAGATTTATGAAATCATCAACCAGCTCTTGATTCTAGAAAATCCACGTAAACCAGTTAGACTTTTAGGAGTTTCTGTTTCTCAATTAAATCTAAATGCTGAGAAAATGGTTCAACTAAAAATCCCTTTTCCAGAGATGAAAAAGGGAATATAAAGTTATATTATCATTTTCTTCTTGGTCGCGGAAGAGGAATGTAATCATCCTCGTCACCTACAACTTTTGGGAAAGCTTCTAAATTCTGCTCTTCCCAGTCTTTCTTAGCCTTTTCGATAATGGCTTTGTCGGAATTCACGAAATTCCAAAAAATATATCTCTCCTCTTCAAAAGGTTCACCCCCGAAAATGTAAACTGTGGTATTGGCTTCCATTTCAAAAGAACAAAGTGTACTATCTTTTGCAATTAGAATGTGTTTTGGTTCATAACTATGACCATCTGCATTGATTCCGCCTTCTAAGATATACAAGGCGCTTTCGCCGTATAAATCCTTTCCGATATTAATCTGTTGTTTCTTATCTGATTTAATTTCAATAAAATACAAATTACTATGTACTGGAACTGGCGATTCTTTATCAAAGGCTTTTCCAGCAATTAACTTAAACTTTGCTCCATCTTCTTCCCAGCTTGGAATATACTCTTCTGGAATATGTGAAAAGCTTGGTTCAGATTTTTCTAAATGCTTTGGTAAGGCCACCCAAATCTGTAAACCATGCAAAGATTTCTCTGTATTTCTCAAATAATCTGGAGTTCTTTCTGAGTGAACAACACCTTTCCCTGCTGTCATCCAATTTACTGCACCTGGTTTAATTTCAACATCCGAACCTAAACTATCTTTGTGCTGCATAGAGCCCTCGAATAGATAGGTCAAAGTTGACAAACCAATATGCGGATGTGGACCAACATCTAGATTTTGATCTTTGCTCATGTTGGCAGGTCCCATATGGTCGATAAAAGTAAATGGACCTACCGAACGTTTTTGTCGGAAAGGCAACAATCTACCCACCATAAAGTTTCCAATATCTGCAGCGCGCTCTTCTATGATTAAATCTACATTAGACATAATTAGTTTTAATATTTATAAAATAGAATTAAGCTAAAACGTCTTTGATACTGTCATCTTTATCAAACCTGCTTTTCGCATACGTACAAAGCGGAATTACTTTCACATCATTTTCGCGAGCGAATTCTACTCCAGCCATAATCAATTGTTTAGCATAGCCTTTGCCGCCAAATTTTTCATCTACACCGGTGTGATCAATTATGAATTTATCTTCACCAGCCCAAGTAAAAGTCATTTCCCCTGCTTCTACTCCATCTTCGTAAATTACAAATCTGCCTTTTTTACCATTATCTTCTAATTCAATTTTATTCATAGTATAAAGTTATTTGCTACAAGATAAGTATTCAAATTTAAAAATTCTATAAGTAGACGGTGAAAGCTATGCTAAGAATTGACTAAAGTAATTTTTATTTAGAAAAATTATTGATGGTATACGTAATTATCTTAACGCACTCCATCATTTGCTCTTCGTTCATAACTAAAGGTGGAGCAAAACGTATAATATTTCCATGAGTGGGCTTAGCTAATAAACCATTTTCTTTCAATGCAACACAAATATCCCAAGCTGTAGAACTATCTTCGGTATCGTTAATTACAATGGCGTTTAACAATCCTTTACCGCGAACTAATTTTACTAAATCATTAGAATCAACTAATTTCTGCATTTCTGAACGGAACAAGTTTCCTAATTTTTCTGCATTTTCCATTAAGTTTTCTTCTTGAACAACCTCTAAAGCTGCCATAGCAACTGCACAAGCTAATGGGTTTCCACCAAAAGTAGATCCGTGCTGACCTGGCTTTAATACATCAAAAATATCGTCATCAGCTAAAACTGCTGAAACTGGATAAACTCCACCACTTAATGCTTTTCCTAAGATTAAAATATCTGGATGAACACCTTCGTGGTCTACTGCTAACATTCTACCCGTTCTTGCGATACCTGTTTGAATTTCGTCAGCAATAAATAGAGTTTCATATTTATGACAAAGTTCTGCTGCTGCTTTCAAATAACCATCCTGAGGAACAAAAACTCCTGCCTCACCTTGTATCGGTTCAACTAAAAATGCAACAACATTGTCTTCTTTTAAAGCTTCTTCTAAAGCATCTAAATCATCATATGCTACTTTGATGAATCCCTTGGTATATGGACCAAAATTCTTTCTAGCATCTTCGTCGTTACTAAAAGAGATAATGGTTGTAGTTCTACCGTGGAAGTTATTTTCTGCTACAATGATTTTAGCTTCTTGATCTGGAATACCACGTCTCTCGTAACCGTATTTTCTTGCAATTTTAATAGCAGATTCTACAGCTTCAGCCCCTGAGTTCATTGGCAATAATTTATCGAAGCCAAAGAATTCACAGGCGTATTTCTCGTATTGACCTAATTGATCACTATGAAAAGCTCGAGAAGTTAAAGTTAATTTCTCTGCTTGATCTTTTAAGGCTTGAATGATTTTAGGATGACAATGACCTTGGTTAACGGCCGAATAGGCAGAAAGAAAATCAAAGTATTTCTTTCCTTCTACGTCATATACATATACGCCTTCTCCTCTGCTTAAGACTACTGGAAGCGGGTGATAGTTGTGCGCACCATAGCGACTTTCCATAGCAATTAGCTCTTCTGAGGTGTATTTCGTATTTGTTGACATATTTTGATTTTTAATGAATTTGTTCAAAAATAGGAAATTTGCAAGGAAGCAATTACATTTGTTTCTATAATTTTTTAAACAGAAATGCGTTAGGGATTGAAATGAAAATCCTTTTGCTGATGAGGGTTTAAAATTTGTCTGTGGAAAAGAGCGACTTTAGAAGCTCCTTTTTCACAGAAACAAATTTACCTGAATGGCAAAAGATTGCAATGAAAAGCCCGTAAACGCCAAAAAGAAATAAAATATGAATGAAGTTTTTGAGATTTTAAAGTATATCCTGCCGATGCTTATTATGGGAGGAATTTTTTATTTTCTAATCGAAAAGTTTTTTGCTGAAGAAACTATCCGTCGTAAAATTGAACTTCAATTAAAAGATAAAGAACTCCTGACGCCACAAAGGATGCAGGCTTATGAAAGAATGGCGTTGTTTTTAGAGCGTATTCGTCCTACCAATTTGGTGAGAAGAATTGAAATGCCTGCGGATGCTGATACTTATGAATATGAATTGTTTAACTCTATACAAGAGGAGTTTGACCATAATTTGAGTCAACAAATTTATATAGATCCAGAAACTTGGAGTGTAATTTTTTCAGCTAAGAATGCCACTCAAAATTTCATCAAACAGTGTAGAGAATCTAGTGAAGATTCAACCTCTGCAGAAGCTTTTAGAAATGAATTGATCAGACGTTCAGTAGATGGAAATTCTATTTGTAATGGAGCTTTGCTGCAATTGCAATCTGACATTCAGAAGCAGTTTTAAATTTAAGGATATTTAGCTTAGCGCAATGCTGAATTGCTGTTCTTGTTAAGAGAATGTGATATTTTTAGCTAATTTGAATTTAATTAAATTGGATTTTGATATTAATTTATTAAAATTTATTAAGTTTGGTTAAATTCATTTTATGCCAAAGATTGTTTATACGGATTATTATTCTCATATTCTGGGGAGAAGCTTAAAAGTAGAAGTCACAGGAGATTGGGGTTATCCGATTTTGATGTTTCCCACCACTAAAGGTCAATATGTTCAAAATCGAGATTTTCAATTAAACGCTTCTGTAAATTGGTTTACAGAACACGGAAAAGTTAAGTTATATAATATTGAAACCTTAGATGCTGAGAATATATATAATAAATCTATTCATCCAGACGAACGAATTTATCGCTATAATCTATACCACCAATTTTTGGTAGAAGAATACCTACCTTATTTACAAAAAGAAAATCATACGCCAACAATTGCAACGGCGGGTTGTAGTTTTGGTGGCTATCATGCGGCTAATTTCGGCTTTAGAAATCCAGGAATGGTTTCGCATATCATTAGTATGTCGGGCGCTTTTAGTGTGAGGGATTTTATGAAAGGAGGAACTTCTGATTTAATTTTCTTCCATAGCCCCGAGGAATTTATGCGCACCGAACAAAGCTGGAGATACAATCATTTAACTGCAGTTTTGGGCACAACCGATAGAGATGTCCTTAAAAAAGACAATCAACGCATGGCATCAATCTTAGCCGAAAGACAAATTAAATTTTGGTATGATGAGAAAAAATGGGCTGATCATGATTGGCCGATTTGGTGTCAAATGTTTCCAGAATACTTAGGGAAATTCTTTGCATAGATATTGTTTTTAATTTTATATTAATTAATATTATTATTTAAGATTTAAACAATATGCAAATAATTATTTTGAAAATTCTTAATTTATAATTTGATTCATCTGAATTTATCTTAACTTTAATAATTATAATAAAAAATATACTACATGAAAAAAGTTGGAATTTTATTTGGGAAAGAAGATACTTTTCCGTGGGCTTTTATTGATAAAGTAAACGAATTGGGGAAATCTAAAGTGATGGCTGAGCCTGTTAAAATAGATAAAGTTCAACAAGGTATACACTATGGTTATGACGTGATTATTGATCGAATTTCGCAAGATGTTCCTTTTTATAGAGCTTATCTCAAAAATGCTTCTTTAATGGGTACTACAGTGATTAACAATCCGTTTTGGTGGAGTGCTGATGAAAAGTTTTTCAATAATTGTCTTATGACGCAAATTGGAATTCCGGTTCCTAAAACTGTGTTGTTACCTTCAAAAGAACGTCCTGACGACACCGACGAAAATTCATTTAGAAATTTAGATATTCTAGACTGGGATTATATTTTTGATTATATCGGATTCCCAGCCTATATGAAACCCTACTCTGGAGGTGGTTGGAAAAGCGTTTACAAAGTTACTGACCCTCAAGATCTATGGAATAAACTCGATGAAACGGGACAATTGGTCATGATGCTCCAAGAAGAAATTGAGTTCACGGATTATTATCGTGTGTATTGTTTGGGACAAAAATATGTTAGAATTATGCCCTATGCTCCAGAAAATGCCCCTCATTTAAGGTATCAAACGGAGCCACAAACCAAAGGCAAGGCGTATGAAAAACTGATGAAGAAAATTACGCAGATGACCTTAAAAATCAATAAGGCGCTCGGCTATGACTTCAATACGGTGGAATTTGCTTTAAGAGATGGTGTGCCTTATGCTATTGATTTCTGTAATCCAGCTCCGGATGCCGATATTCATTCAGTTGGTCAAGAAAACTTTGATTGGGTTGTGGAACATGCGGCTAAAATAGCCATTGAGAAAGCATTAGATAACAAACCAAATAATACAAGTAATGTGTCATGGGGAGACTTTATTAAAAGTTCGGTAACTGGTAAGAAAAAGACGGCAAACGAACCAAAAACAAAGACATTATCTAAAAAGACGATTGCCAAGAAGGTTGCGTCTAAGAAAACTACGGCAAAAAAAGCTACTGCTGCCAAACCTATAAAGAAAACAGCTACTAAAAAATCGGGCATAGAAGCTAAAGCATCAAAAGATTCGGATGCTCCAAAGCGGAAGTTGAAGCGTAAATAAGAATGCTATTAAACTTAAAACTCACAGACATTTATGAAACATGTTTTTACTTTAGGAATTGAAGAAGAATATCAAATTATTGATCCCGAAACAAGAGAGCTTAAATCGCATGTATCTAAAATTATAGATGGTGGACGAACTATTTTGAAAGAAAGGATTAAGCACGAGATGCACCAGGCGATGATCGAGATGGAAACGGGAATTTGCACAACTGCACATGAGGCTGGTGAGGAAATTAAATATTTGAGAAGACATTTGATTGAAATTGCTAAAAATCAAGGCCTAGCAATTGGTGCAGCTGGTACCCATCCTTTTTCTTTTTGGTATGATCAAGAAATTACAGATAATCCTAGGTATGTAGATATTGTAAATGAAATGATGGACGTTGCGCGTTCGAATTTGATCTTTGGTCTACACGTGCATGTTGGAATTCCTAGCCGCGAAGAAGGACTGCGTTTAATGAATGTAGTTCGCTACTTTTTGCCACATATTTATGCGCTTTCTACCAATTCACCCTTTTGGATGGGTAGAAATACTGGTTTCAAATCTTATCGGTCTAAGGTATTTGATAAATTTCCAAGAACTGGAATTCCGCCTTACTTTTCTAGTGTGAGTGAATATGATAATTTTATCGAGGTATTAATTCGAACCAATAGTATAGACAATAGTAAGAAGATCTGGTGGGATGTTAGACTTCATCCGGTCTATCCAACCATTGAATTTAGGATGTGTGATATTCCTATGAAGTTAGAAGAAACAGTTTGTATAGCTGCACTTTGTCAGGCTGTGACGGCAAAAGTTTATAAATTACATAAGGAGAATTTAGATTTTAGAAGTTACAGAAGAGCCTTGATTTCTGAGAATAAGTGGCGAGCTGCTAGATATGGTACAGAGGCTAAGCTCATTGATTTTGGTTTAGAAGCAGAAAAACCATTCAAAGAGCTAGCTATTGAGTTGTTGGCATTTATAGATGACGTGGTAGATGAAATAGGTTGTAGAAAAGAGGTGAATTATGTTTACCAAATCTTAGAAACCGGAACGGGTGCAGATCGTCAATTAACTGCTTTTAACAAAAGAAATGACTTAAAAGATGTGGTAGATTTGATTATTGATGAAACCGCAACCGGTTTATAAATAAATCTTATGCGAAAAATTAGAATTGCCATCTTAGATTTAAACAATGGAGTTCCAAATCAGGGAATGCGTTGTATTATATCTTTGGTGAAAGATTTTTATGATAAATCAGTTTTTCATGGAGAGTTTAAAACTTTTGATGTTAGACAGAAAAGTGAAGTTCCGAACATCAATAATTTCGATATATTCATCTCAAGTGGTGGTCCAGGTGCACCCTACCCGAATGGAGAGGAATGGGAAGCATTATACAACGAATTTCTAGATAGAATTTATATTCATAACAAAACGCGAGACAATAAAAAGTTTGCATTTTTAATTTGTCACTCTTTTCAATTGGCTTGTTATCATTGGCAATTGGGGAATGTATCTCCACGAAGATCAACTTCCTTTGGTGTTATGCCTGTGCACAAAACTTCTGAAGGAATGGAAGAAGCTTTTTTTGAAGGTTTACCCAATCCATTTTATGCTGTAGATTCAAGAGATTTTCAGGTAATTGAGCCAGATGATAAAAAGTTAGAAAACATGGGAGCTAAGATTATTGCTTTAGAGAAAATTAGACCTTATGTAAATTTAGAAAGAGCCGTCATGGCGATTCGATTTAGTAATGAGATTTTTGGAACTCAATTTCATCCAGAAGCCGATGCCAATGGCATGAGATTTCATTTTTCGATGCCGGATAGAAAGAAAACTATAATTAAAAAATTTGGAGAGCAGAAATATCAAATGATTCTAGATCGACTAGATGATGAAGAAAAAATCATGTTGACAGAAAAAACCGTTATTCCTACATTTTTAAGAAAATCTGCAGAGCTCATAACCAAAACCACTGTGAACGTTTAATATTTTGCCTTGTTATGATAGAAGAAATTAGAAATAAGTTTAATGATGAATTTAGCTCCGAAAAATATAAGGCGATTCAAGATTACTTTCACTCCTTCCCTATTTATAAAACGGGTTTTCGAATTTCGGAATCTCCAATATTTTTAAATAAAGAATTTGCTAAAAAGATTTATAATGCTTCGGAAGCTATTATTGATCAAATTCAGCATGGAGACATTATCTCTGATGATGCTGTGCCTAATAACTTAAATGTCCCAAACCAAACCAATCATTATCATTTTTTGGCGATAGACTTTGGGATTTGCGAAAATGAAATTGGAGAAATAGAACCTCAATTAATTGAACTACAGGCTTTTCCTTCTTTGTTTTATTATCAAAAACATCTTGCAGAGCAATTTGAAAAACATTATCATATTCCTTCGAATTTTTCCTTGTTGCCTCATAAAAAATTTGATAGTCAAGCTTACACAGATAATTTAAAAAAGATTATTCTCAAGGAATACGATCCACAAAATGTTGTTCTATTAGAGTTATATCCCAAAACCCAAAAAACAGGAATCGACTTTGCTCTCACCAAGGAAGAATTAGGGATTAAACCTGTTTGCATTACCGAAGTGCATAGAGAGCTAGATGATTTATATTATATCAGAGAAGGTGTAGAAACACCTATTTATAGAATTTATAATCGTGTTATTTTTGATGAATTATTAACTCATAAGGATTTAAAATTCAATTTTGACTTAACTGATAAAGTAGATATAAGTTGGGTAACGCATCCGGATTGGTTTTTTAAAATCTCAAAGCATATTCTACCTAAATTAAAACATGAATATGTACCTAAGTGTTATTTTGTTCCTGATTTCCCAAGTTCAGAAAAGCTAGACAATTTTGTTTTAAAACCGCTTTATTCCTTTGCTGGAAAAGGTGTTATAATAAATCCAAGTGTTGATGATTTAGATAAACTAGAAGATCCAAAGCAGTATATTTTACAAGCAAAAAAGAAGTATGCTCCTATTTTTAAGGATAAAAATGGAGACATGGCCAAGGCAGAAATACGTTTGTTATATACCTGGATGCCTGGCGAAGAAAAGCCAGAACTACAGATGAACCTTGTGCGCATGACTAAATCCGAGAAAGTGAATGTGGATCAATTGGGGCAAGAACAAATTTGGACAGGTAGCAGTATTGCATATTTTGAACAATAGTTAGATTCAAGTTTAAAATAAAATTGTAAATTGGTTTTTATTAAATGAACCAATTAAAATGAAAAAGTTAGAAAACTACACAGACGAAGAGTGGAACATCGTGAGCACTTTGCCACATTTGGTGGGTTTATCGATGTCGGGAATAGCAGCAAGTGGTTTTGTAGGGACTACCAAAGAGATGATTGCGAATAGTAAAGCTTGGAAAAATGCTAAAGAAAAATATGCCGATAATCATTTGATTCAAGCTATGATGCCAAGTCTCGAGAGTTTTGGTGAGAGTATGTCTGAAGCCAAAATGAGCAATAAAAACATCATGGAGAAAATTAAATCTTCTGAGGTGAAAGATGCTGAAGAAATGGCAGACATGGTAATGCATGATGCAGACAGAGCCATGGATATTTTAGAAGAGAAAGAGCCGCGCGAAATTATGGAAGAGTTCAAATTATGGCTTTTGGAAATCGCTGAAGATGTTGCAAAGGCTGGAGTTGAAGGAGACTTCTTTGGTTTTGGAGGTACTGAATATAGTGAAAAAGAAAAGCAGTTATTCGATGATTTAAATGATTCTTTGAACAAAAAATAACCAAGAAAAAATAATTAAAAGCTACTTCTCTCGAAGTAGTCTTTTTTATGATGTAAATTAATTTTAATATTTAATCTTTTCTAACTCTGGTTAAATCTAACATATCAATGGGTGTGGATTGGAATCCTTTTACGTTCTTTCTTAGAAATGTAGTACTCTGATCATAAAATGTAGGAATAACAGGCATTTCACGCATGATGAGCTCATCCATTTGTTTATAGATTTCTACTCTCTCCTTTTCGTCGTTCATCTGAAGAGCTTTTATATACAAGGCATCAAACTCATCATTTTTAAAATGAGAATAATTTGGTCCATTTGGAGCGAAATTCTGACTATAAAACAGGGATAAGAAATTCTCAGCATCAGGGTAATCTGCTCCCCAATTGGCTCTAAAGAAAGGGAACTTACCTGAAGCTTTTCCATCTCTTAAGGTGGATGGGTCAACTACATTTACTTCTATTGGCCAACCGGTTTTAAACATTTCAGATTGTACGAATTCGCATATATCTGCATATTCTTGGGTGGTTACGAGTTTTACTTTGGGAAGAGAAGTATTTTCGGATTTATACTTACTAATAATTTCTCTTGCTTTAATGGGGTCATATCCATCGCCTAAGTCTTCTTGATGGCCAGGCAACCCTTTTGGTATAAAGCCACCATGTGCTGGAAAACCAATGTTGTTGCGTAAAAATTGAATCATCTTAGACTTGTCGATACTCATGTTCATTGCTTTTCTTAATTCAGCAGGAACCTCGGCATTATCATCTAAGTAAAAGCATAAATACTCTGTGTTGAGATAAGGTGCTTTAATCATTACCAAATCTTCTTGATATTTTTCTTGTAAATGACCATCGGCAGTAAGTAACTCATCTTTATAAGACGGATCTAAACTTGCCATCATGTCTATTTTACCTTGAACCAGTTGAAGGAATTCACTATGTTTTTCGGGTAAGAAATTAACTGCGACATAGTCCAAATAAGGTAAGTTCTCACCATTTTTATCTTTCTTATAAAACAGAGGATTCTTTTTGAGAACTAACTTTACATTATTTTCCCATAATTGAAATTGAAACGGACCCGTACCAATTGGATTTTCTTTAAAAGCTTCACCATCATTTTCGAATAATTCTTTAGGAACTACCGAACAATATTTCATGGCCATTAAACCTAAAAATGGTGGAAATGCAGACTTTAATTCGACTTGAAAAACAGAATCATTTAAAGCTTTATAATCGGCAACATTATTTAAAACAAATCCACCAGATGAACCAACTTTTGGATTGGTAAGTCGTTGAAAACTATATTCAAAGTCGCTTGCAGTTACAGTTCTAGTTGAATCTTTGCCAAAAGCAGGATGTTTATGAAAATAGACATCATTTCTTAAGGTAAAGGTATAGATTTTACCATCCTCAGAAATATCCCATTTCTTAGCAATCTCAGGAATAATATGCAAGCTATCATCGAAATTCACCAAGCCTGTATACATTAAATTCGCCATCCAATTGTTGGATTTACTTCTTGCAAAAGCTGGGTCTAATGATGATACGTTCTCATATCTATTTAACCTAAAAACCTTGGTGTCATCTACCTCCACAGGAATGTCACAAGAATGAATTCCCATAAAGGAAATTAGGATTAAGAAATAAACGAAATAGCTTTGATTCATATATGTTATAAAACGGGCTTAAATGCTCGGCGAATTTAAAGATTAATTATAATCTCTCGCACCAAAAATAGCACTTCCTACGCGGAGCATATTACTTCCTTCTTCTAAAGCAATTTGATAATCGGCAGTCATTCCCATAGATAAAAGTTGAATCTGTGGAAACTCTGCATTTAATTCATCATAAAGTTTTTTCAAGGCTTGGAATTCCTCACGAACTTGTTCTATATCATCCGTAAATGTGGCCATTCCCATCAGACCAACGATGTTAACATTCTGCATCTTAGCCACATTTTCTGCATTCAATACTTCTTTTGCCTCTTGCAGTGTCATACCAAATTTTGTGTCTTCATCTGCTATTTTAACTTGCAACAAAACATCCTGAACCCGACCAGCATTTTTAGCTCGTTTTTGAACTTCTTTTAAACGCTTTGCTTTGTCAATACCGTGAATTAAATGTACAAAATTAGCCATCTGACGAATTTTATTCGTTTGGACATGTCCAATCATATGCCAACGGATATCTTTTGGTAAAAGCTCAGCTTTTTCTTGCATCTCTTGAACTTTGTTCTCTCCAAAATCTCTATGTCCTAAGTCGTAAATCTTTTGAATGGCTTCAACCGGATGGGTTTTAGAAACCACAACCAAAGTGACACTTTCTGGAATTTCCTTCTTTATACCAAGATAGTTTTCTTCAATATTCATTTAATCGTTTAAATCTAAAATAGTTAATGCTGATAAAAATTTAGGTTCAATATAAGTTGATTTTGGAGGCATAACTAATCCTTCATCAGCTACTAATAATAAGTCGTGAATAGATATTGGATAAAAACCAAATCCAACTTTATAAGCGCCAGAATCAACTTTTTCTTTCATGCTCATAATACCTCTCATGTCTCCTGTTCCTTTCATGAATCCTACCCTATCGTCTGTGCGAATATTTTCAATACCTAATAATGGTTTCATTAAATATTCCTCCCATAAATAAGTATCTAACTCACCTAAACCTTTTGGAACACCACGTAATTCCTGATTTACATATAATCCATAGAATTTACCATCTAAATACATAGAAATGTGATGTTTGTGTGATGGAAAATAAGGCGTATCTCCTTTTTCAATTACGGTAAATACCTCATCGATTTTCTTCAAAAACTCATCTGGAGTCATTCCATTTAAGTCTTTAATGACACGATTGTAGTCATAAATATTCAAATGATTTCCAGGGATTAAAATCGCCATTACCCAATTGAAAGCCTCTCCACCAAAGTAATCTGGTTCTTGCTTTCTCATGTGCTCGGTAAAAATAGCTGAACTTCCCATTCTATGGTGTCCATCTGCAATGTATAATGCAGGAAGCTTCTCGATCGAATCTTTCATCTGCTTCATAACAAGTCTATCTTTAACCTGCCATAGACGATGTGTTTTTCCATCCGAACCTTTGAACTCTAAAGTTGGCGTATTTCTTGTCGTCATAGACATCAATAGCTCAATGCTTTGATTCTCAGGGAATGTGAGCATTATAGGATCTGCTTGAATTTGAATTTTCTTCAAATAATTTGCAAATCTAATTTCCCTTTCCTCAATCGTATTTTCGTGTTTTTTGATTAAACCATTATTATAATCATCAACACTAACAGAACCTAGAATTCCAATTGTACAGATCTCATTATCATCTTCTTGTTCATAGATGTAATAAGATTTGTTATCTCTCAAAAGAATTTCATCTGCTAAGAACTGCTCGAATTTACTTCTAACCTCATCTAAATTACTTTGATCTGAATCATCTTTATTAAAAATCGATGGCGAAATAATATGTAAAAAAGATTCAGCGTTAGTAGCTAATTCCTTTTCCATTTCTTCTTTTGGATAATAATCAACATTTTTGGTAGTGACTAAAGCAGCTTTTTGTTTCGCTGGTCTCACTCCGCGAAAGGGACTGAATTTTATCATATTACAATATTAGGTTTAAAATGAGTAGTTGTTTTATCTTATTAAAGCTTGCCAAGCTTCGTCTAATTTACCATTATTCAATAGTTGTTTTGCTCTGGCATGATCATGAACATCTGCTGAATAAACACCATTTGGAATTTCCTCAACATTGGCTAATTGAGCTAAATCATTCCCCGTAAGAACTTCACTTTTTAGAATGTCTTTCGGTAAATGGTCGAAACCTACACCCAAAGTTTGTAATGGTTTTGGAATTTGAAATAAAGCATCTCCAAAGGCTTTACAATACCAAGATTCGCCCATACGAGCTACGAGTTTCATTCGTTCGGTGCTAATTCTTCCATTTTCGTCTAAAACTTCTTCGTGGATATGAACTTTAACCACCTCGCAGATGACAAGATTTCCAGCTCCACCTTCAGTTCCTAAAGTAATAACGTCGTTTACCTTACATTCTATTGAAACTTTAGATTCCAGAACACGTGGTGGTGCAACGATTTCAGATTTAACCTCTGTTAAGCCTGCCTTTACAAACTCATTGATGTCTTCGGCATACTCTGTACTTGCCAATGATGCCTGATGAACGATTTCTTCTGTGACTATATTAATAACAACTTCCTTCGTCTCTAAAACATTTTCCAACGTATGTTTGGTAGTATTGTCTCTAACACGACGAGCTGGAGAAAATATTAAAGTTGGTGGATTGGCGCTAAATACATTAAAAAAACTAAACGGACTCAAGTTCACATTACCTTCTTTATCTACTGTACTTGCAAAAGCAATGGGTCTTGGAGCTACAGCCGATAATAAATAAGCGTGTAATTCTTTGGTAGAAACTTCACCTGGAGTGACAGTTTTAATTTTATAATGTGGCTTGATCATAAATAAGTAAATTTAGAAGTCCCCAATTTACGAATATTAGTTATGAAATGAAACCTTAAAACTTAGGTTCTTCTAATTCTAGGCTATTTTTAGCTATTTTTTTAGTATTAAAGCCTCAAAAAGTAAAAATCAAGTGAAATTCTGTAATTAGAAATAACACTTGACTTTTACAATACATTAAAGATGATTATCTATAAATTCATTTTTCTAGGCTTAATCATATTTTCTGGTTTCAGAATATCCTTCAACCTTTCCTCTTCCATTAATCCTTGCTTTAAAATTAAGTCATAAACCGATTCTCCAGTTTCTAAGGCTTCTTTGGCTAACTTGGTCGAAACTTCATATCCTAAATAAGGATTTAATGCAGTCACTAAACTTATACTGCTCATTACAAGTTCTTTGCATCTTTCTGCATTAGCTGTAATTCCATCAATACATCGTATACGGAGTGTTTTCATTCCGTTCATGAGCATTTCAACGTTTTCTAATAAAGAAAATGCAATAACTGGTTCCATTACATTTAATTGCAACTGCCCCGCTTCTGAACCCATTGTTATGGTCAAATCATTACCAATTACTCTAAAGGCAATTTGATTTATAACCTCTGGAATTACAGGATTTACTTTACCAGGCATAATAGATGAGCCTGGTTGAACTGCAGGCAGATTGATTTCATTGATTCCAGTGCGCGGTCCTGAAGACAACAATCTCAAATCATTTGAAATCTTAGATAACTTAATCGCTAATCTTTTAATGGTAGAAGAATTCATTATAAATACACCTGTATCACTTGTTGCCTCAATCATATTTTTTGCTGCTTTCACTTTCAATTGAGTAATATCTCTTAAATGTTCAACACAAAGTGGTGTATAATCAGGATCGGAGTTGATACCAGTACCGATAGCAGTAGCGCCCATATTAATCTCTAATAAAAGCTTTTTGTTTTGTTGCAACCTCTGAACTTCTTCTTTTAAGTTGGCAGCAAAAGCCTTGAACTCTTGACCTAAAGTCATTGGAACCGCATCTTGCAATTGAGTACGCCCCATCTTTATAACTTTCTCGAACTCTTTGCTTTTACTTTTAAAACTTTTAATCAATAATTTTAATTCCTTTTCTAATGCTGTGATACTTCTAAATAAAGCAATTTTGAGTGCAGTAGGATAAGCATCATTGGTAGATTGAGATAAATTAACATGATTATTGGGGTGGCAATATTCATATTCACCTTTTTTATGCCCCATGATTTCTAGCGCAATATTGGCAATAACTTCGTTTGCATTCATATTGGTAGAAGTTCCTGCTCCGCCTTGCATCATATCCACCACAAACTGATCATTGTATTTACCTGATTTAACAGCTTGACAGGCTGAAATAATGGCTCCTGCTAATACAGGTTCTAGTAAACCTAAATCTCTATTGGATTTGGTAGCCGCTTCTTTTACGTCAGCAAAGGCATAAATAAATTCCGGATAATCATATATATACGAGCCACTTATATCGAAGTTCTCCACAGCACGCAAAGTTTGCACACCATAATAAACCTCTATTGGTACTTCTCTATCACCAATTAAATCATGTTCTAAACGGGTTTTTCCACTCAATGGCTTACTCATAAATTAGATTTTATTTTAATGTACCTAAGTTACAATTTTTGAAAGTTTTATTAAATATTTAACTAAAAAACTCTTTATTATGAAAAAATTTATCCTAGTTAGGCTAATGCTCCTATGCGCAAATTTATTTCCACAAGTTGGAATTAATACCAGTTCGCCAAACGGCGCTTCGATTTTAGATATTGTCTCGACAGAAAAAGGTGTGCTGATTCCTAGACTTGATAGCACAGCACGTAATTCTAACTTAGCAGATAATGACATTAACACGGTACCTCCAATTGGTGTAGAAAATTCAAATATTACTCCTGGTTTATTAATATTCAACACAACTGCAAATGCTTTTGAATATTGGGATGGTGTATTATGGAAACGACTTAATTTTGATGCTCCAGCTGGACCTGGCGTTAAAGGGGCCGTGAAAATTATTGGTCAAACAGGGGCGAATACGTTACCTTCAGTAAGTTTGACTCATCCAGGAAATACATTCGGGCCTAGGGCTGAAATGAAATTCTCTGATAGTTTAATTTTTGCTCCAGCACCAACAACCACGTGGCCTCCTAATGAAACACATCCAAATACTACTCATGCTATATATAAATATTCTAATGTAACTCCACCAGGAGCTATAAACCCCATGGGTAAAGTTTGGAGAGAAAATAATACGCCTGGGCAAGTACATGTTTGGCGACTCAATGTTTTGATATTAACACAGGCTAATAACGCAGGTTCTATTATGGCTATTATGAAGAACCCTATATCTAATTTTGAGGTAAATGCAATTCACCAAATCCCAGCAGGATCGGGTACGGGAAATTTAGTAACATTTTATTTTTACACCATTGCGGATAATGAAAGCTTAGATTACGGGAGAGGTTATAAAATCTTATTATCAGCCGAAAACGAATGTACTGTAACTTTCCAGTCATTAACCAGAATCTCACTTTAAACTAAATGTTTTTATAATAACTAAAATCCACCTTACATGTCCTAAGGTGGATTTTTTTATGTTTCTTAAATGGCTGATTTTAAAACCAGTTTTTGAAATTTTTAAGGTTTTCTTTGACTTGAGTTAAAAATTGACTGGCATATGCCCCATTAATCACTCGGTGGTCATAAGAAATAGATAACATCATTTTCTTTCGTACGGCTAATTGTTCTATTCCGT
>CAZKJO010000043.1:0-17188 GCA_964553105.1 uncultured Weeksellaceae bacterium
TTTTACTAAGTCGAAGTTCATAGCTTATGATTAGTTTACAAATATACATTTTATTTTAATAATAGTGTAAAGTTATACTAATTAAATAATTATTAATTTTAATAGTTTTATTATTAAAGAGTTATAAAATGTAGATAAAGTCATCTTTGCTGCGGGTTCTAAAGGTAAGAACGTGATAGGAGTTGATCAAGAAGGAGCTAAGCGTTTGGTAGATGCTTCTGAGGCAAAGGTTAATAAGTTTGTCATTTTGAGCTCTATGGGCGCAGACAATCCTTCTATCGGAGGAGAGTTAGAAGATTATCTTAAGGCTAAACAAAATGCAGATGAACATTTAAAGTCGAGTAGCTTGGATTATGTCATAGTTCGTCCGGGTAATTTAACCAATGATGAAGCTAAAGGTAAAATTGCATTAGGAACAAATTTAAGTTTAGAAGGAAAAATTTCTAGAGCCGATGTTGCTAAGACATTAGTGGAAGCTTTAGATGATAATGTAAGAACCAATCAAGTGTTTGAAATTCTAGTAGGAGAAAATAAAATAGAAGAAATAATCAGAGCATAATTATTTCGGAAACTATTAAAAACAAAAAACCCACCAGTTAGATAACTAGTGGGTTTTTTGTATAGTCGGGGCGGCAGGATTCGAACCTGCGACCTCCGCGTCCCAAACGCGGCGCGATAACCGGGCTACGCTACGCCCCGAGTAATAATTTTTTTGCGGAGAGACAGGGACTCGAACCCTGGCGACGGTTACCCGTCGACAGATTAGCAATCTGCTCCGTTACCACTCCGGCACCTCTCCCTCACTGCGATGATTATGTTTGAAAGAACGTCTGTTTCTGTCTTAATCAGCGATGCAAATGTAGCTATTATTTTGATGTTTCAAAATTATTTTGAGAAAATCTTTACATATTTTAGGCCTTTATATCGCTTTTCATTTATTATGAATAAGTTACGATTTAGTTTTTTTGAAACTTTTTTTTAGTGTTAAGTGTAGAATTTTCGTTTTTTGAGTTTTTTTTGGTTTTTTGTCAATTAAACTTGTTTGAAAATACTTCTTTTTTTGACTCTTTTTTGAGTTAGATTTTCACTACTTTAAAAATTAAAGTAGAATGGACGCCTAAAAAGTATGCTTGTGCTAGGAAGAAATTCTAGCTATCATTATTAATTCTTGTTAATTTGAAAGATTAAACAAATCTTTGATCCTTCATAAAGGCCAATTTTCTCATTTTATAAATTTGGATCGTATAAAAACCAAATTCTTCGGTTACTTTTCCGGTGAGCTCATAAATTCCTTTTCCTTGGAAAGGATATTTTTTGGCTATCATAGGAAAATGTACTGTGTCTATCCAATGTCCAGCGCGATCTAAGAAGGTTCCGAAATGCATAACTTCTTTCTTTATCGTTTTTGTGTATTTAGCCGTGACTAAATAGCCATAAATGCTAACGGTTTTGTTTAAATTAAATGGTAAATCTTTCGCCAAAAGTCCATCTGGCAGCTTTTCGGCCGTCAATAAAAAAGGATCGTTAAGCGCAAAACCTAATAATTCTATTTGATCAAAAACATCTTCCAATGGATTGGATGATAGATCAGGCATGTCGAAATTTCTTTCTGGTGGCGGGAAAAGTTCTTTGAATTGTTGAGTTTTCTTGTTTTTTGGTTGTAAAGCATAAACTTGCCACAGTAAATTTCTTTTAGGAATTTGTGTAAATCTAAATGCATTAATCCGAATTAAAATATCCATTTGTTCTATGCCTAAAGGAACTCGATTCACAAAATCCTGAAAAGAAGTGAATTCTCCGTTTTCAATTCTTTCGGTTTCAATCAATTCTAAGGACTTTTCGTCTATGTTATTCAATAAACTAAAACCTAAATAAATGTCTTTTCCATAAATAACAGTTTGGGAAAAACTTTTGTTAATGCATGGCGCGTGTAGAATTCCACCCTTCATTCGAGCTTCATGAAAATATAATTCGCGTGTATAGTAGCCGCCACCATTGTTGATTACGGCAACCATATATTCTAACGGATAATAACATTTTAAGAATAAACTTTGATAGCTTTCAACTGCATAGGACGCCGAATGACCTTTAGCAAAAGCATAACCTGCAAAGCTTTCAATCTGTCGCCAAACATCTTTAACGAGCTGCTCTGGATATCCTTTTTTTAAGCAATTATTAAAGAATTTTTGTTGCACTAAATGCATTTCATTTCTCGACCTAAACTTCCCGCTCATGCCACGTCTTAAAACGTCAGCTTCGCCTAAACTTAAATCCGCAAACTGATGCGCCACCTTTATTACATCTTCTTGATACACCATTACGCCATAAGTTTCTGGCATAATTTCGTAAAGTGTCGGATGTGCATCTTTTCTCTTTTCAGGATATTTATGACGCATAATATATTCTCGCATCATGCCACTTTGCGCTACGCCAGGCCTAATGATAGAACTAGCTGCGACTAAAAGTAAATAATTATCTACTTCTAACTTTCTGATTAACATGCGCATGGCAGGTGATTCCACATAAAAACAACCTATGCAATTCCCTTCTTTGATCATATTATTCACGTTTTCATCAGTAAACATCGGTTTTGTATCGTGAATATCTGCTAATGTTTTTTCGGGATGATTGTACTTGATAATCTCGGTGGCTTCTTTAATTTTTCCTAAACCACGTTGCCCTAAAATGTCATATTTATATAAACCAGCATCTTCGGCTATAATCATGTCGAAATGCGTGGTAGGAAAGCCTTTGGGTGGTAAATCCGTGGCCGAAAAATAGTGGATAGGTTTTTCTGAAATTAAAATTCCACTGGCGTGTACACTTCTTAAATTCGGGAAATCATGAATCAATCTTCCATATTGGTGAACTAATTTCGCATAACTTTCTAGTTGAGTAGGATCATATTTCCCATCGCTTAAAGTATCAATTTCATGTTTAGGAAGTCCGAAAACTTTGCCCAATTCACGCATCGCCGCACTATGTCGATAGGTAGAGTAGGTTGCAATCAGCGAAACTTCTCCATTTTTACCATAGTGATCAAAAATATAATTGGTAACGTCTTCACGGTCTCGCCAAGAAAAATCAATATCAAAATCCGGCGGACTGGTTCGGTAGACATTCATAAAACGCTCGAAGTAGAGATTTAGCTCAATAGGATCCACATCTGTAATGCGCAGTAAATAAGCGACGATAGAATTCGCGCCACTTCCTCTACCTACATAAAAATAGTTTTTTCGTTGAGCATAACTGATGATGTCCCAATTCACCAAAAAGAAAGAAACGAAATCCATTTCTTCTATGGTTTTAAGCTCTTTTTCAAGTCTTTGTTGAATTTCAGGGGTTACGACAGGGTATCGCTTAGGTAGATTCTCTAAGCATAAATGCCTCAACAATTGAATATCCTTGGTTTTACTTTCTGTAAATTTTTTCTTGTTTTGATGTTCGGCATTAAAACTAAAACTGGTTTCACAGGAATCAATTAGATTTTGTGTGTTTTGAATTAAAAATGGAAAATCTTTTACACGCTCTATAAGTTGCTGCTTTGGGAGCATGATTTGATTAGGAGAAGCTTGTTCTAGAGGATCAAGTTTGCTCAGCAAAGTATTGTTGTCCACTGCACGCAACAATCGATGGATATTAAAATCTGTTTTATTTCTAAAAGTATTGGAAAGGCATAAAACCCACAATTCTGGCCGACGAATCAAATGATTAAATGCAATTTTCTTTAAATCTTTTAAATCCACACCAATACGTTCATTGGGGCGAAAAATAGTTTTTTCTTGTTTTAAAACTGTTTCAAAATTATAAATAAAGCTAACACCTGGAATATCGGGAGCTGTTTCGGGAAATGGAATTTTATGATGCAAATGATGCGACAAAAAATTATTTAATTCTAAATAAGCCGAATTGTTGTGCGCAATTCCAACATACATTTGTTCGGCTCCGTTCCTGAAATCGATGCCCGCAATGGGTTTTATATTATACTTTTTTGCAAGTCTAAAGAAATTTAAAGTAACCGAAGTATTGTTAATATCTGTAATCGCCAAACTTTCATAATCATTATCCACAGCCATTTGCAGAAGATCTTCCTCAGAAAATGTTCCGTAGCGTAGGCTGTAATATGTATGGTTGTTTAAGTACAAAGAGTGGTTTTGAAACTTAATATTTTAATTGGTTGATTATAATTTTTAAGCATTTCTATGCGCTAAAACCGTTGGAGGTTCGCCATTAAATGGATTAAAATCGTTTCCGATGCTGTGTACATCCATGCAATTGGCGCGTATCACACTGCGACTGCCATAGCGACTTCTGATTTTATCCATGGCTTCATAGAGTTGGGTTGTTTTCTTAGTATCCTCAAAAATTGAGATTTGATAACTTCCACTGGTTAAATCACTGAACCTAACACCAACCAATCGAACGAGTAATCGCTTGTCATATAATTTATGGAATAACTCCAAAGCCGTAGGAATCAGAATATGATCTGCAGAAGTGTAGGGGATTTTGACCTGTTTAGAATAGGTGTTAAAGTCAGAATATCTAATCTTAATGCTAATGCAAGCTGTCATTTTATTAGCATTGCGAAGTAGATAAGCCAAATTCTCTGTCATAGCTGTTATGTAGCGAGTTAGTAAGTCCATGTCGGTGGTGTTTTTACCGAAGGTTCGCTCATTAGAAATCGATTTTCTTTCGTGGTATTCAATCACGGGAGAGTGGTCGATGCCATTAGCTTTTTGCCAAAGAATACTTCCGTTTTTACCCAAAACGTTTTCTACCATTTCTCTCGGCATTTGTTGTAAAACCTTAACCTCTTTAATGCCTAAATGACAAAGGGTTTGATAAGTTTTGTCTCCAACTCCTGGGATTTTACGTACAGAGAGCGGTGATAGAAATGTTTTTTCCATGCCATAGTCTATTTTGAGTTGGTTGTTGGGTTTGGCTTCTCCGGTGGCAATTTTAGAGACAGTTTTATTCTCTGAAAGGCCAAATGAGATTGGGAGACCTGTTTCTTTTATGATTTTATGGCGTAGTTCTCCGGCGTATTTATAACAACCAAAAAACTTGTCCATGCCGCTCATGTCTACATAAAATTCGTCTACACTTGCTTTCTCTAGAACAGGAACATTTTCTTGCAAAATATCGGTCACCATTTTAGAGAACTTGCTATAAGTTCCAGCATTTCCACGGATCACAATTGCCTCTGGGCACATCATGCGCGCCATCTTCATAGACATACCCGAATGAACACCAAAAGTACGTGCTTCATAGCTTGCCGCGGATACTACACCACGGCTTCCTGTTCCACCTACCAAGATAGGTTTGCCATTTAACTTGCTGTCTAATAATCGTTCACAAGACACGAAAAAAGTGTCTAAATCTAAATGCAAAATACTCCTCTTCATATCCTTTCCATATTTGATTCAAAGATATGGAAATATTCCTTATTTATGGAAATAATCCAGTATTATGGAATTATTCCAATGAAAGTGTATATTTGTATAAAATGCTGAAGATTAGACTTTAATTATAGTTTTTTAAGTTTAAAATTTATTCAGATATTAAAAAATAAAATATGCAGATACCCATAGAGAATCAGCGTTTAAGAGAGGTTCGAGAGGACTTAGGTTACACCCAAGTTGAATTTGCTAAAATGATTGGAGCGGGAAGTTCTACCGTGGATATAGAACGTGGAAAAGTGAAACTAAGTGGAATTGTTGTAAAAGAATTGTACCAACAGTTTCAAATTAACCCTACTTGGTTATTTGGTGAAAGTGATCAAAAAGTAATCAGAATGAGTTCGGCTTCTACTATGCCAAAAGTGATTAGTATTGATGGCGATGGAGATGAAAACATAGTTATGGTAAGTCAAAAAGCAGCCGCTGGATATGGTCAGAATGTAGAAGATGCTCAATGGATTGGTGAACTGCCTATGTTCCAAATTCCATTACCTGAATATAGAAATAGCAGTTATCGAGGTTTTGAGGTGAAAGGTGATAGTATGATGCCTTTGATTCAAGATAAAAGTTGGGTGATTTGTAGCGCAGTGGAGAAATTAGAAGAAATTAAAGACAATGATATTTATGTCATCGTAGAGGAGGATAGTATTCGTTTAAAAATGATTGAAAAAGATGTTGAGAATAAACTATTGAATCTTATCTCTTTAAACCCTGAGTATGCTCCTGTGCAAGTGCCTTATGAGAATGTAGTAGAAGTTTGGAAATTTCACTCTCAATTGAACTTTGGAAAGATAGATAACATGGTGACTTTAAATCAAATTTACGCTGAAATTCAAGATATTAAGAAGAAAATAGGATAGTCTAAGTGTTTGTTTTTTTAATCTTTAAGCATAAAATATCACTCATCTTCTAATGCCCACAAACCTCTATTGTTATCAAATGCAGCATCTTCGGCTTCTATAAATTCGTCGGCGTATTTGAGATTGGGTGCATAATTAAACACAAAGGCATAACCCATTTCGATAATTTTCTTATTCACAAAAGTTCCATCTTCTAGATAAGCATAAGCTAGCGTTCGTCCGTATTTATCGTATTTAACGATATCGTAAGTAAGTCTAACTTTTTTATTTTTCAATAAAGAATCTGCAAATTTATGTGCTTCTTCGCCAAATTCTTGCTTGGTTTTATCGCCATAATCTACTGATTCCGGCGCATCAATCCCGATTAATCTTATTTTCTTTCCATTTTCGCTGCCGTCATCTATCCAAAAAGTATCTCCATCCGAAACCCATTTCACAAGATAAAAAGTTTGATCTTCTTCGATTTGTTGTGCTATCTCATTATTACTCCACGGAAAATTAAATTGTTCGATAGGTTCACAAGAAATTAAAAAGATAGAAAGACAAAATAAGAGGCTAGTGTGATAAAATGATTTTGAAAAGTAAGGCATAAAATAGCTTAGTTTTGATTACTTTTGAGTTTAAAGAAACATAAAAAAGATGGATAAAGATAAGGTTTTAGCGCAGATGAATACAACGAACAAAAATACCATGATGGAATTACTTGGTATTGAATATATTGATTTTACGGGGGATACATTAACGGCGTCTATGGAAGTGAATTCAAAAGTTCATCAACCTTATGGTTTGTTGCATGGTGGGGCGACTGCTGTGTTGGCCGAAACCGTTGGAAGTGTTTTGTCGGCGGTGCAATGTGTTGATAAAGAAGAAGGTTCTGTGGGGACTAATTTGAATATTTATCATTTAAAATCTGTGAGAGAAGGAAAAGTCTTTGCTAAAGGATCATTCATTAGAAAAGGTAGAGGTATGCATGTGATTGATATTAGAGTGCATGATGAAAATGATAATTTAATTTCTAATGCAATTCTTACTACCAAAATTATTGACATTAAAAGAAAGTCAGCTAAATCTTAAGCTAAATTATCTATGAAAATCACCCAAGATTTTGTCCTTTTTAGAGCGCCCAACGAAAGTCATTTTAAACTATGGAATTTAGGCGAAAAAGAAGAGGAAACTTACTTTGTATTTCATTCGTTCGATAACAAAATTACGCATCGTCTATATAAAAAAGATGAGGCTAGTTTGAGTTATGATGAATTATCAAAGGTGGAGTTTGATTTAAATTTAAAGTCCATCGATCAATCAGTAAAAGAGCAGTCACATGATGAATATATCGAGCGCTGTAATTACTTTATTGAAGCTTTAAAAAATAATGAACTCAATAAGGTGATTTTTAGTCGAATTAAATATGCGGATTTTAATGAAGATTTTGGTGAAAAATTAGTTCACTTGGCTCATAAATATCCAAAAGCCATGGTTTATTTGGCTAATTTTAAGGGTGAAACTTGGTTGGGAGCAAGTCCAGAAAAACTTGTCCAAATAGATAATAATGAATTGACTACTGTTGCTTTAGCAAGTACAAAAGCTGTTTCTGATAACAGAGATTGGACAGAAAAAGAATACAAAGAGCATCAATTGGTCGTGGATTATGTTTATAGTTATTTAAAAGATTTTAATCCTAGCAAAGGAGAAGCGAAAACTATTAGTTTAGGTGAGATTCAGCATTTAAAAACAAAGTTTTCGGCGCAGTTAATAGAGCAGCATGATCCAGAGAGAATATGTAACTTATTGCATCCAACGCCAGCGGTTTGTGGTATGCCTAAAGAAAAAGCCCATCAATTTATATTAGAAAATGAGGGCTATGATAGAAGTTTTTATACAGGATACTTTGGAGTTATATCTAAAGGTTACACCGAGGTTTATGTGAACTTAAGATGTGCACAAGTCTATACTAATAAGTTGGCAGCTTATGTTGGCGGCGGACTTTTAGCTGAAAGTGAAGCCGAAAAAGAATGGCAAGAAACCGAGTGGAAATCTAAGGCGCTACTTTCTTAGGTTTTAATTCATTATTTCTGCTGAAAAGCGAAACACTCCTTGGCAATTTGCAACTCTTCGTTGGTTGGAATCACCAACACTTTCGTTCTGCTGTATTCTGTAGAGATTTCGCGGATTTCTTTAGAGCGAATACTGTTTTTATTTGCATCTAACTCAATTCCGAAATAGCTCATGTCTTCACAAACTTTAGCGCGAATGAGTTCACTATTTTCACCGATTCCCGCTGTGAAAACAATGGCATCTAAACCATTTAATACGGCTGCATAAGTACCAATATATTTTTTAATTCTGTAGGTATTCATTTCTAGTGCTAATTGTGCTATTTCATCTCCAATATTAGCCCTTTCTTCGATGCCGCGCAAATCACTATCGCCGGTCAATCCAAGCATGCCACTTTGTTTGGTAAGTAAATTTGAAACTTCTTGAGCGCCCATGTTGAATTTCTCCATCAAATAGAAAATAACCGCTTGATCGATATCACCACTTCTAGTTCCCATAATTAAACCTTGGTTGGGTCCAAAACCTAATGAGTGATCGATGCTCTTTCCATCTTTAATAGCCGTCATAGAACAGCCATTTCCTAAATGAATTACAATCAATTTAGCGCTTGGGTTGTGTAAATATTCAATCGCTTTTTGGGAGACATAATGATGGGATATACCATGGAAACCATACATTCTAATATCATGTTCATCTCGGAATTTCAATGGTATTGCAAAGGTATGGGCTTTCTCCGGAATCGTTTGGTGAAAAGAGGTGTCGAAAACTGCAATTTGCCTAGCGTTGGGAAAAATATCTTGCGCTACTACAATTCCCACATGGTTAGGTGGGTTGTGTAAAGGAGCTAAATTAAATAAGCTTTTGATTCTATCTATTACATCTTGATTGATTTCAACGGTGTTCAAAAATTCCTTTCCGCCATGTACCACACGATGTCCGATCATTTCAATTTCATCTACATTTGAAATCACACCAGAAGCTGAACTCATCAATAAATTCACAACTTCGCGCAATCCTACTGCATGATCAGGGATTTCCATTTCTATGTTTACAGATTTCTTCTGGGTATTGTAATGGATTTCTCCATTTTTAAGACCAATTTTCTCTACTAAACCGGAAGCTACAACTTCTTGTTCAGGCATTTTAAACAATTGAAACTTTATAGACGAACTCCCTGAATTGATAACCAATACCTTCATGTGACTACTTTACAAATAATGATGGACAAAGATACATGTTAAAATTTGTTTAGATTAAATCTAACTTTAAAATTAAAGTAAGATAGTTTGAGAAATCAAGATAAAATGAACCTAATTAAGTCAATTTATTGTTTATCAGAAGCTAAGAGAAGAATAAAATATTGATTTAAAAATATTTTTTACTAAATTAGCCTTATGCTACTGTATTTTCAAGACTATACCAATAAAATTTGTGTGCCTACGGATGCCCCTTTAGAGGCCAGTGTTTGGCAAGCTTTGGATATATTCAATAATATTTCTGAGGACGATGGTAGCTATATTGGTTTGGTGGATGAGCATCAAGAAACCCTACAATTTATGAAATACAACAAGTATGTATGGTTGATAGAAATCCCAAAACCTCACTTAGGTGGCTCGTATCAGGGTTATTTTACTAAAAATAAATGTAAGAAAATTATATCAGAGATATTTGATGGTTTGCCACTTTCTCAAGTTTCAGGCTTATCATTTGAAAAATATTTATGATTTTTGCTGAATGAAAAATTGGATCAGAGCCGCAAGGCTTAGAACGCTTCCGCTATCTATCAGCGGAATTTTTTTAGGAAGCTTATTGGCTGCATATCAAGGTCAATTTGATGGGTTGCTTTTTGCTTTGGCTTGTGTAACCACGCTATTGTTGCAAGTTTTATCTAATTACGCTAACGATTATGGCGATGGGATTAAAGGAACCGACAAAGACCGAACCGGTGAAAAAAGAGCTGTTGCTTCGGGAGATATCAGTGCCGAATCCATGAAAAAGGCCGTTAAGTTTATGGCTGTTTTGTCTGGAATTTCAGCTTTAGCCTTGATTGCAATGGCATACTTGCCAGATCATATTGAATTATTTGCGACGTATGTTGTTTTAGGTATTGCATCGGTTTGGGCTGCAATTTCATACACCGTAGGAGATAAAGCTTATGGATATAGAGCCTTGGGTGATGTGTTTGTATTTATTTTCTTTGGTTTGGTTTCTGTTATTGGTACCTATATGCTGTATACAAAGTCTTTTGATGCTACATTACTTTTACCCGCAGCGGCGATTGGTTTATTGAGCACTGCGGTTTTAAATTTAAATAATATGCGCGATATTCCGCAGGACAAACGTGCTAACAAAAACACGGTTGCTGTGTTGTTAGGTTTATTCTATGCTAAATATTATCATGCCTTTCTAATGTTTACTCCTTTTATTTTAGCCTTAATATATATTCTTCAACAGCCTGTTATTGAGTGGTTTCAATTTCTTTATTTAATATTGTTGATTCCAGCTATATTACTAATGATTAAAGTAGGAAATACCCAAGAATATAAAGATTTAGATCCAGAGTTAAAGAAAATGGCACTTTTAGCTTTAACTTTTGCTTTGGTTTTTGGCTTTGGAATGATGATGACTACAGCTATATAATTTATATTTAAATTCTTTAAAATATTATTAATCATTTGGAAATTAATCATCTAATTTTCTTTTTGTAACTTGTTAAAGTTTTAAGAATAAATCATTCCCAATTACTAAATGCTTTTATTAACTTTGTGAAAATCTTTATTTATGCTGATAATTGGAATAGCGGGAGGAACTGGATCGGGTAAAACCACTGTGGTTCACAACATTTTAAAACAATTATCATCTGATGATGTTATCGTGATTTCTCAAGATAATTATTATCATGATAGCAGTCATTTATCCTTTGAGGAGAGAATTCAAATCAATTTTGATCATCCAAGGTCGATTGATTTTGAACTTTTGGTAGAGGATTTAAAAAAGTTAAGAAAAGGCGAAACTATTGAGCAGCCTGTTTATTCATTTTTAACGCATACCCGAACCGATGAAACACTGGTAACTCCACCCAAGAATGTAGTGATTGTGGAAGGTATTTTGGTGCTAACAGATGCACAGCTTAGAGAAATGTTTGATTTGAAAATCTATGTTCATGCGGATTCAGACGAAAGATTGATAAGGCGTATTAAGCGAGATATTCAAGATAGAGGAAGAGATTTAGAAGAAGTAATTTCACGATATAAAAAGACATTGAAGCCAATGCATGAGCAGTTTATTGAGCCTACAAAAAAGTATGCTGATTTGATCATTCCGAATGAGAAAAAGAAGAATGATGTGGCGATTGATGTCATGACAACCGTAATTAAAAATCGATTAATTTCTATAAAATAATGTCAGAACGAACCACTAAAACGAAATGGTATAATTACGTCCTCAATAAATATTTTATTGTGGGGCTAGCTTTCGCTGTGTGGATGGTTTTTTTTGATCAGAACTCGTATTTACTGCATAAAGATTTAGACGATGATATTGTTAACCTGAGAGAAGAAAGAGCATATTTTAAAGCAGAAATTAAAAAAGAACAAAATCATCTCGACCGAATGGAGAAAGACCCAAGAGAGTACGAGCGATTGGCAAGAGAAAAATATCTTATGAAAAAAGAGAATGAAGATATTTTTGTAATTGAAAAAAAAGATAGTCTAGCGTATGAGTGATTTATTTGAAAATTTTGAAGCTACAGACGAGCAACAATGGAAAAATCAGGTGCAAGCCGAATTAAAAGGTGCGGATTTCACAAAAACTTTGTGCTGGGATACGGCAGAAGGTTTTCAGGTTAAACCCTTGTACACGTCTAAAGATAAGGCTCAAGACAATTTTGTGTCTAAGGAAAACACTTGGAAAATCATTTCTACTTTTATTCCAGATGTAGACATTTCTTATGGTAGCGTAGATGGTGTGTTTTTAAATGCCGACCAAACAGAAGTTTTTCAACCAAGTGCTAACGAGATGCTTTTTGTGGATTATACCAATGAAAATCCAGCTACTGAGGCTCTTAATAATCATACTTATATTAACTGGGATTTCTTAGGAGATTTAGCACAATTTGGCAATTATCCAGACAAGTCGTTAGACTCAGCGGTAGAGACTTTAAAAAAAGTTGCTCAATCTAATTATAAAAACAAAATTTCGATTGATATTTCTAGATATCAAAATGCTGGAGCTAACCATGCAGAGCAATTAGCTTTAATGCTGTTGGTGGGGCAGGAGTATGTTCAATTAACAGGAGATAAGGCGATTTTATCTGACGTATTGGTGAAGACTGCTGTAGGAAGTAATTTCTTTTTCGAGATAGCTAAACTTCGTGCTTTGAGAATTCTTTGGGCTAATTTGGCAAAAGCTAATGAAACAACTTCTAATTTGAAGGTTTTAGCTGAATCTTCAATAAGAAATAAATCTGTTTTAGACAGATACAATAATATTATTAGAACTACTTATGAGGCTGCTGCAGGAATTATGGCTGGGGCAGATTTTGTAATGGTTCATCCATATGATGAGTTATTTGTTGAGCAAAAGGACTTAGCTGTAGAGTTAGGCTTTAAACAACAATTTATCTTAAGAGAAGAGTCTTTCTTGAATCATTATGTTGATCCATTAAAAGGAGCTTTTTATATAGAATCTTTAACGCATCAATTGGCTGAAAAAGCTTGGGATATCTTCAAAAGATTAGAATCAGAAGGAGGTTTCATTACTGGGTTGAAAAATGCCAAAATTCAGAAAATGATTAGTTCTTCGGCTAAGAAAGAGCAGGATAAATTCGATAACCAAGAAATTAGTCTTATTGGGGTGAACAAATTCCCTAAAAAAGATGATGACTTTATGAAGTATAGCATAAAGCCTAAATATCAAGGTGTTGGTAAAACATTATTTCAAACCATAACTTTAAAACGACTAGCAGAAGTAGCTGAAAAAGAATATGATAAAACTTAACGAAAATTCTAGAAGCATTGCAGAAGGTATTATCATAGCCATTATTGCGCTATGCATTCTTGCTTTGTTTTTATGGTTAATTTTTACCATTCGTGTAGTTTTTGTTTATATAATTTTAGCGGCTGTAATCGCTTTGATGGGAAGACCCTTTATGTTTCTTCTCCATCGAAAATTAGGTCTTGGATCTACCTTTAGTGCTGCCATTACGATTCTTATTTTCATCGTTTTATTATCGGTCTCGCTCTACTATTTTGTTCCTTTATTGCTACAACAAGCCGAGACTATAACCAGCATGGACACCACCGAAATTCAGGCGGTGATAATGGATCAACTGAATGCCTTAAACTCCGGTTTGAAACGTTATAAAATCAATGTACTTGATGATTTTCTTAAAACCGGATTAGATAAAACTTTTGATTTAAGTATTATAACGAATTGGTTTTCAAATATCGTAAATGTTCTAACGAACTTTTCTATCGGAAGTTTTTCAGTTTTATTTATATCATTTTTCTTTTTAAAAGAGAGAAATTTATTCAACAGAATGTTGCTGTCGCCAATACCAGACAATTCAACTCCACGGGTGGCGGGTGTAATCTCAGATATTAAAAATTTATTGTCACGTTATTTCATCGGGCTCACGATGCAGGTAATTATCATGTTCTCTATCTATTATACGATTTTACTCGCTATCGGTGGAATAGAGGCAGATAAAGCATTAATAATAGCGCTACTTTGTGCCTTGTGTAATATTGTGCCCTACCTTGGACCATTTGTTGGTTTTTTCGTATTTATCTTATTAAGTATGAGTAATTTGTATTTGCAAGGCTATATGTTTAATCAACATATTTTACCTAGAATATATTGGATTTCTGGAGGATACATTGTTGCCCAATTGGTTGATAATTTTGTAAACCAACCATTAATATACTCAAGAAGTGTCAAATCTCATCCCTTAGAGATTTTCTTGATTCTAATCATTGGTGGTCTTCTGGCGGGTATCGGTGGGGTTATTTTAGCAGTACCCACTTATACGATTTTAAGGGTGATCTTAAAGGAGTTTTTCTCTGAGTTTAAATTTGTGCAGAGTATTACCAAAAATATTTAATCTTGGATATAGATAGGTTAAAAGACAATGAGGTTCAACAGTGGATAGAGGAAAATATGCATGAAAATATTCATGACATAGCTTTTAAAAAATCTCCGTTTAAGGACATTTCTATGCGGGATTTACTTCAGCAAATTCAAGGTAGAAATATAATCAAGAAAAAGATCCCTACTTTAAATCAAAAAGGAATTTTATTTCCTCCTAAATTAAATCTAGAACAAACATCTTCTGAAGCAACAGCTCTGCATAAAGCGAGTATAGTAGAAGGGAAGTCTCTAGTGGATATTACAGGTGGTTTGGGAATTGATTGTATTGCTTTTGCCAATAAGTTTGAAGAGGTAACTCACATAGAGCAGAACAAAGAACTACAAGCGATGGCAGCTTCTAATTTCCAAAGCTTAGGTTTAGAAAATATTACTTCAATAGCTGCAAATGGAATTGACTATCTTAAACAGACGAATAAAGTTTGGGATGTATTATATTTAGATCCATCGCGCCGAGATGATGCTAAGAATCGAGTGTTCTTGTTGGAGGAGATGACGCCGAATTTATTGGAACATTTAAGTCTTATTACTACTAAAGCTCAGCAAATTTTAATTAAATTATCGCCACTTATAGATATTTCGTATTTACTTCAAATTCTTCATAACATTTCTGAAATACAAGTTGTTGCACTTAAAAATGAGGTAAAGGAAATATTGGTTAATATTAAAAAATCAAATTCTTCGAATACTAAAATAACAGCTGTAAATTTAGAGAGCGACCAGACTCATTTTGAATTTCAAATAGATGAAATTGATAATGTCACTAGTCCACTCGGCAAAATTGGAAAATACTTATACGAACCCAATGCAGCGATTCAAAAATCAGGTGGAAATGAAATCCTTGGAATGGATTTTAATATGAAGAAATTACATCAAAATACGCAACTTTTTACTTCGGATGAACTTCATAAAAATTATCCAGGTCGTATTTTTGAATTAGCTGAGAAAATTAAGAATCCTAAAAAAGAATTGAGAAATCAATCGATTATGGCCATTCATAGAAACTTTCCTGAGAATTTAGTGACATTACGAAAAAAGTATAAATTCACTACAGATGGCTTATTACCAGTGCTTTTCACACGTAATTTAGACCAGATTATCATTCAAAGAATGACATTTGTGAAACTTTAACATTTTTTGATTTTCGAATTTTAAATATATGTAGTTATATTTGTTTTAATCTTTTTCATAAAGAGTAGTTGAGTTTTCATGGTATTCGAAAGAATACCGCAAAAGTCTCCGGGAGCGGAGACTTTTTTTATGCTTAAAATTTGAGGTTCTATTATTTAAGTAAGGACTCGGTTAATGCAACCCAATAAGCAGCACCAATAGGTAATAAATTTTGATTGAATTGATATTTTGGGTGATGCAGCATATATCCATCGCCATTTCCTAGCATAACATAATTTCCAGGTTTTTTCTCCAGCATAAAAGCAAAATCCTCACTTCCCATAAATGCGAAGCCTTGGTCTGTAACCTTTTCTTCGCCAAAAGTGTTTTGAGCAATTTCTAGCGCTTTTCTAGTTTGTTCAGGAGAATTTACCAGAACAGACCCCTCAATGCCTTCTTTGATGCTGTAGGTGCATCCAAAAGCTTCTGCTTGAGCTTGGGTCATGCTTTTAATTCTTTGCAGAACCATTTTTCTGTTTTCGCTATCCATATTTCGGATGCTAAGTTTTAAATGGGCTTTTTGGGGAATTATATTTCCCGCGGTTCCGGCATTGAAAGCGCCAACATTTACAACACATTCTTTCCAAGGAGAAACATTTCGGCTGACAATGGTTTGGAGTGCCATAACGAGCGAAGAAGCACATACAATAGGATCAATACCTAATTCTGGAATCGCGCCATGACTTCCTTTTCCTTCAATCTCAATTTCCCAATTATCAACAGCCGCCATGGTTTCGCCTTCTCTAAAGATAAACTTACCAAACTCACCTGTCGGCATATTGTGTAGGGCATAAACTTCATCCATAGGAAATCGTTCAAAAAGTCCATCTTCAATCATGGCCGGAGCTCCTTGCATGGTTTCTTCTCCGGGTTGAAAGATAAAATGAACTGTTCCCTCGAAGTTTTTGGTTTCAGCTAAATACTTCGCCGCACCTAAAGCCATAGCTGTGTGTCCATCATGACCACACAAATGAGCAACTCCATCTTTTGTGCTTTTGTAGGTTAAATCATTATCCTCTTGAATGGGTAAAGCATCAAAATCGGCTCTAATACCAATGGCTTGATTGCTCTCACCAACTTTTAATGAAGCCACGATACCGTATTTTCCGACACCTTCTACAACTTCAAACTCACCAAATGATTTCAACTTTTCGACAATAAATTTTGACGTATTTTCTTCCTGCATTGATAACTCAGGAAATTGGTGCATACTTTCTTGCCACTGTTTTAACTCTGGAAGTCGAGCTTTTAAAGTTTCGATGAGCTTGGTATTCATAGGAATTAAATTTAAATGACTTAGCTAAGTTATGATTAAAGAGATTAGGAATTCGATATAATCCGATATTTTATCTAAATAAGTTAGATAATCCTCTTTGTTTTTAATTTCATCTAAAACCCATTGAGAAGCGTAATGAAAATCTGGATCTAATAAATCACGAATGAATGATGAGTCAAGGTTATTTCAGGTTTTTGCAAATGCTGTGACCAATTCTTTAT
>CAZKJO010000044.1:0-4260 GCA_964553105.1 uncultured Weeksellaceae bacterium
CGAACTTTTTCAGCTGCTTCGTTAAATTTAGCTTTTTCGTCTTCAGATAATTCGATTTCAACGATTTTCTCAACACCGTTTTTACCGATTAATGCTGGAACACCAAAGCAAATGTCGTTTAATCCGTACTCACCTTCTAAGAATAATGAACAAGGGAACATTTTCTTTTGGTCGCAAGCAATCGCTTGAACTAATGCAGAAACTGCCGCTCCTGGTGCATACCATGCAGAGGTTCCTAATAATTTAGTTAAAGTTGCTCCACCTACACGAGTTTCTTGCTCAACGTAATCTAATTTCTCTTGGTCTAAGAACTGAGAAACTGGAACCCCGTTTCTTGATGCTAGTCTTGTTAATGGAACCATTCCTGTGTCACTGTGTGCACCGATTACCATTCCATCTACGTCAGAGATTGGGCATTCTAATGCTTCTGCCAATCTGTATTTGAAACGAGCACTGTCTAAAGCTCCTCCCATTCCAATGATTCTGTTCTTAGGAATATCAGTTGCTTTGTGTACAAGATATGCCATAGTATCCATAGGGTTACTAACCACAATGATGATTACGTTTGGCGAATGAGCTACTAATTGCTCTACAACAGATTTAACAATGTTGGCATTGGTTCCGATAAGCTCTTCTCTGGTCATTCCTGGTTTTCTTGGAATTCCCGAAGTAATTACCGCTACATCTGAATCAGCTGTTTTTGAATAATCATTAGTAGAACCAACGATTTTGGTGTCAAATCCGTTCAATGACGCAGTTTGCATTAAATCCATTGCTTTTCCTTCAGCAAAGCCTTCTTTAATATCTAAAAGACAAACTTCTGCTGCGAAATCTTTCATCGCAATATATTCTGCACAACTTGCTCCTACGGCACCTGCACCTACAACAGTAACTTTCATAAACTATATGTTTTAATTGTTTAAAATTTTAAAGGTTAAAGATACAAAATAATAAAAGTGTAGAAAGTGAATTTGTTGGTTTTTTATAGAAGTCACTAATTTTTAACTTAATAAAAGTAGCTTAATTAGTGCTTGAATCTCATGAAATTGCAAGTTAAATAGCGCTTTTTATTTTTATATAATCAATTTTAAAAACCCTACATTGGGTTTTGAGTTTCATAATTGTTTTTAATGATGAACAATGAATTTTTGCGCATATACAGATCCTTTGCTGTCCACTAATTTTAGGAAATAGACACCACTCGGTAAATTCTTGGTCGAAATGCTATTATCTTGAATTGGCATTTGAATTAATTGTCCTGCTTGATTGTAGACATAAGCTGTTTTGCTTAAAGTTTCAGGCGTTTTAATGTTTAATATATCTTTAGCTGGAACTGGATATAGGGCTAACTCTGCTAAGTTTTCAACATTATTAATGCTAAGCGTTTCGCCTTCTATGGAAAAGAAAGTTTGGTTAAGCGGAACATCATAATAGGTATCTACAATTCCGCTTGGCCATTTCACTACAACTTGTTCTATCATTGTATCCTGTCCAAGTCCGAAATGCGTGTTTAGTGTGTGCCCATGAGAAAAGCCTTGTCCAGATCTTACCTCTTGAATTTGGGTTCCGAGCTCGCTCACTAACTCGATCCTAGCTCCGATTCCATTGGTGTTGCTTTCGCTACCAATGGTCACGATTTTCACCCAATTATTGTCATTACCTTGGTTGTATAATATTTTTCCGTTTCTATAGATGTCTAAGAAGCCATTGTTGTCTAAATCTCCAACGGCGCCTCCTGGAAAGTTTAAATCCATTCTAGAGAAAGTCATATCCCCATTATTGAAAAATATAAAACCATTGTTGGCATCGCCCATGATGTCGGTGTGCCCATCATTATCGAAATCATAAGCTATATTTTCTAACCCACCATAACTGAAATTTTCAAAGTTGGTTCCTTCAACCTGATTGGTGAAAGTTCCGTCACCATTGTTAATCATCATTTTATGTCCGCCATCAGAGAATGAATTTGCGCCAATATAAGCATCAAAATCACCATCATGATCGTAATCAGCCCAGGCGGAGGACCAAGTCTGAATCGGATCCCACATGTTAGCTTCTTCAGAAACATCTGTGAAAGTTCCATCACCATTATTTCTGTGTAATTCGTTGTATTTAGCATTAGAGCCTCCACGACATTTAGCAATAAATAAATCCATGTCGCCGTCGTTGTCATAATCAACCCAAATCGAACCATAGTTTCCACCACTTGGGAAATCACCTAAGCCACCTTGTAACCAAGTTAGTCCACCATTTCCATCGTTCATTACATAAACATTCGGTGCCACATCATGACAAATAAAAGCATCTAAATTACCATCATTATCAATGTCTACCATATTGGTGCGCTGAGAGAAAATATATGAATTAGATGAATGTACTGTAAAGCTATTGCCTTCTGGTTCAGAAAGTAAAATACTAGCTCCTGTAGAACCTCCTATTAATAAGTCATTTTTCAAATCTCCGTTTAAATCTCCTGCGGTTATGCTCCAATCGCTTGTGTAGAAATTACCAAGACTAAAACTCTCGGTCGTGAAACTTCCATCTGGGTTTTGATAATCTATTTTAATGGTACTTGAATTAACAACCGTCACAATATCATCTAAGTAATCGCCGTTCATGTCAACTACACAACCTTTAGAATTACCCGATCCACGATCTTCGTACACAAATGTAATTGGACTATTAATAATAGCGGTAGAGTTTTCAATTTTAAAATCAAAAGCATTAGCATTCCATCTGTCATCAAAGACTATAAAATAATCTTGATTAGCTTCCGCCTCAAAATCAACATAAGAAAGGTAAACACTTCCTGAGTCATCGTCTCCAGTTTGACAAATTAAATTATTACAAGAGCCTTTATAAACACGGATTCTTGTATCTCCACCAGCATTTTGATCTAAACTTGTTGTTATATGTAGGGCTTGAGTTTCCGGAAAATTAACCTTATACCAAGCCGCATAATTAGCATTGCTGTCACCAAAGATACAGGACAAACCAGGTAGTTCTCCTGTCATTTCGCTAACATGATGAGTTCCCATGCCCACCTCAATAGCAGACTCGCAATTCTGTTGTGCACTTAGCGAAAGGGGAATTAGTAAAAAGAAGTAAATAAAATGTTTCATTTTGAGTTGTGTTTAATTGCAATTTTGATCCGGAAGACTATTTATCCATTCGTTCATAAGTTCAGCGGCTTCTTCATGAACTATACTCGTTCCGATTAGCGGCATTTTGGTCGATACATCGTCGCTTGTAAATCGGTAATACATTCCCGAACGATTTGCGTTTCCTGGCATGATAGTGTAATCCATTCCTGGCAATGGTTCAGAAACAGGAGCGCACAATCCTAAGTTTTCTGGACTAGCGGTCATATCCCAATCTAAACGAATAGGCGTATAGCTACAATGTGCCATTTCCTGATGACAATGAGCGCAGTTAGCGTCTAAATAGCTTCTCATTCGTACTTCTACCGGATTAGAAGTATGTGTCCAATCTGGAATAGTAGCAATGTCCTGTGGTAAATTGTCGCCATTTAAATAGCCATGTCTAATGAGTTTTTCGAGCTGGTTCATTGGTCCGTCAGCATAATTGAAAACTTTGTTTAAGTTTCTTGGTTTTGGACCTATTAAAACTTTTTCTTCTTCGATTTTATGGCAAATAAAGCATTCCGATTCACTTGGAATTCTATAATTGGCGGATTTAGTAGTTCCATTTTCAATCCATTCGATCGGAACATCACTTCCAGATAAATCTAAGTAAGCTTCTGTTTGAGCTTCGTTCCACACATAATTAATAAACATCCATGTTCCGTTCTTTTTAATCATCAGACGAGTCTCAAGGATTTGTGTACTATTGTTGGGTACAACATTATCGTAATAGAAATTTTTAATTACTGCAGTTCCATCGGGAAAACCGAGCGGTTGATTGTCACTCACATATTCAGCTTTTACTCCTTGCGGCATCCAGATATATCTGTTTTTGTGGGCGTAATCTGTAAATAAAGTATTGATGGGTTCATACGGAATCACACCTACCACTGGAACTTGGCCTTTCATAGGTTGTTTAAAAAAATTATAAGTTGAAAGCGTAGGGTAAGGAACCTGATTTAAATCTAATATTACGGGTGATTCCGTTCCTGGATTCACCTCTTGTCCGGGATTTGGATCATCACTCGAACATGAAATCACAAAATTCAATAAAAATGCAAGAAGTATAAATTTTCTCATTAAAAAGTATAAAATATACTGCAATTTATGTATAAAA
>CAZKJO010000044.1:4360-5842 GCA_964553105.1 uncultured Weeksellaceae bacterium
AATGCTATTTCAGCTTTAGTGTCGCACGCTTATGGACAAGGTAAGGTTGAGCGTTTAAAAACTTTAGTATCGCAGTTATTTTACTTTAATCTCGTTGTCTCCTTGGTGATGAGTTTTAGTGCTTTCTTTTTAGCAGAGTGGATTCTTAGCTTATATGGTGCAAAAAATCTATTGCTCGAAATTGCAGTGGATTATTTTAAAGTTAGGGTTTGGGGATTTCCTTTAACGCTTTTAACCTTCACTATTTTTGGTGTCTTCCGTGGATTACAGAATACATCTTGGGCAATGAGAATCAGTATTTTTGGCGGAATTTTTAATGCAACCTTAGATATTATCTTGGTTTATGTTTTCAATTTCGATGTTGTTGGAATAGCCTGGGCGAGCGTAACTGCACAATTTATCATGTTTATGTTGGCGATGCGTTATTTGTATTTAAAAACGCCTTTTAGGTTGATGAAAATTTTTCCCTTACACGAAGATTTTAGTAAAACCTTGATGATGAGTTTTGACTTATTTATCAGAACATTGTCATTAAATATCGCTCTTTTCTTAGGCTATAGATATGCTACATTATTAGGTTCTGAAGGAAATAATCAATTTGTGGGTGCGCACGCAATTTTGATTCAAGTTTGGATGTTTTCTTCCTTTTTATTAGATGGTTATGCGCATGCTGGATCTGCAATTTCGGGTAAATTATTTGGAGCAAGGGATTATAAAGAATTGAATTATTTAGTTAAAAGATTGATTGGTGTGATGCTAATTTTAGGCGTTTCTCTCATGGGAATTTACCTTGTGCTTAGCGAGCCAATTGGTCGATTATTGACCAAATCAGAAGATGTTTTGATCGTGTTTTTCAGTGCTTTTTGGTTGGTAGCCATTATGCAACCCATTAATTCTTTGGCCTTTTTATTTGACGGTATTTATAAAGGATTAGGCGAAACTAAGGTTTTAAGAAATTTGCTGGTCATTGCCTTGATATTTGGATTTATTCCCACTTTGCTGTTAGCTAATTATTTTGAGTGGGGCGTATTGGGGATTTGGTTAAGCTTTATGGTTTGGATGCTTTTTAGATCAGGAGGTTTGGTTTATCATTTTAAGAAGCACTACAGCGTTAAAGCAAAAAATCAAAATTCTGAAGACTGATTTACACCACATATGCTATTTTGACGTTAAGTATAGTAAGTTGAAAACTAAGTTGCTTATTTTGGGTTTAGTGTTGGTCTCGTTTGTGAAAGCGCAGGTTCCGACATGGGAAAATCCAAATTTCAGAAGCCTAAAAATCAAAGCACAGGATAGCTTGATTTTGGATTCAATGTTTATACTTAATGATGGATTGAAGATAAAGAATTTAGAAGGTGAATTTATCCCTGATTCTGCATATGAGATAAATTACGCTCAGAGTATAATTTACTTCAAACCAGAGTTTAGAGATAGTTTACAAATAGAATATTATGTTCACCCAACTTTAAGAAGTCAGGTTAC
>CAZKJO010000044.1:5942-13042 GCA_964553105.1 uncultured Weeksellaceae bacterium
CATGTAGACTTGTCGCAAACGCAGGAATATTTTGGGAGATTTAATAGGCGAGTTTCGGGTTTGCATTTAAATCATATGATTTCTAGCGACTCTAGTTCTACGCATTTTCAAGCGGCAGGTAGTATTTCTAGAGGTGAATTTAAACAAATGAAATTCAACGGACAAGAGGGGAATCAAGGTCCGTATCGTCTTTCTGGAAACTATGACGAGGCTTATGTCACGATTTTATCTGGAAGTGAGAAGATTTATAAAGATGGAATTCTGCTTCAGAGAGGTGAAAATTATGATTATGTAATTAATTACAATACCGGGGAAATTACATTTACGAATCAACACTTGGTGCGTTCAACCGATAGATTCATTGCAGAGTATCAATATACAAACCGTTACTACAATAGATTTCTATTGTATGGTGGTGCAAAGCATGTGGGCCAGCGTTTTTCTTTATCAACGCATATTTATTCTGAAAGTGATAGTAAGAATAATGCTATCAATCAAAGTTTAAGTTTAGAGGATAAAGAAATCTTATCTCAAGCGGGAAATGATGCTAGTGCTATGTATGCTGATTCTTATGAGCAGGTTCCGTTTGAGGAAGGTAAGGTTTTATACAAAAAAGTTTATTGGAATGATTTAGAGATTTTTGAATATACCGCAGAAGCTCATGATGAGGTTTATAATGTCAACTTTACGCGTTTAGGGAATAATAAAGGAAATTATAAGCTATCTAATAATGGAGTGAATGGACGTGTTTTTGAATTTGTCCCGCCCATAAATGGTGTTAAACAAGGGGAATACGAACCTATTCGATTATTAGTTGCACCACAAAAGAATCAAGTTTTAAGTTTAGCTTCATCTTATAAACTTAAAAATAATGGAAAAATTAATTTAGATGTGGGTGTTTCTAATGTTGATCAAAACTTATTTTCTGATGTGGATGATGAAGAAAATGTGGGTTATGCACTTAAATTAGGAGCAGAAAAGCTTTATAAGAAAGGCATGCTTCAAATCACACCAAGTTTAAATTATGAGTTTATAAAAGAGAATTTTTCGCCTTTAGAAAGACTGCGCTCGCCTGAGTTTGTGAGAGATTTTAATTTAACTCAAGAAATTGGAGGAGGAGATCAGCAGTTTTTGCAATCAAACATTTTGTTAGCTGTTTCAGATTCAATTTTTGCTAATTATGGTTTTGATTATCTAGATCAAGCCAACCAATACAACGGCAATCGACATAGGTTGAATTTACAATATTTAACGCCTAAGACAGAGTTTTTAGCTTCCTATAAAACCATGAATTCAAGTTCATATAATGAGAAAACAACTTTTGATGAATATCGTGCGCTGGTAGGAAGGCAAGTCGGTAAGCTAAGATTGACAACAGGAATTGTAGGTGAGCAAAACAGACGAGAGCTGAACCAGCAAATTGATTCGTTGAGTTTTGGGTGGAATGAAGTTTTTGGCTCGGTTATGTTGGGTGATACCATTAATAAATATGTTTATTTAAGAGCTTATCAAAGAAAAGATGATTCGGTGAGTTTGGGTCGTTTTAAAAGATATTCAGAAGCTGTTGGTGTTGAATTTAACACACAAATCATTAAAAATGAAAATCATGCTTTGAGGTTTATGACGCATTACCGAAGATTGAATTACACAGATTCAATTAATAAAGTTTCGTTTTTGAACGCAACTATTCAATGGAGAAAAAGTCTATGGAATAAGGCAGTAGAGTTAAATGCGAATTATGAGATTTCGGGTGGAACCGAATTACAGAGAGCATTTACTTATGTAGAAGTTGCAGATGGTATGGGAATTTATAAATGGACAGATTATAATGGTGATGGCATTCAGCAGTTAGATGAGTTTGAACAAGCTGACTTTGCGGATGAAGCTAAGTTTATCAGGGTTTATACCAATACGGTAGATCAGATTAGAACCAATAAAAATGGGCTGCGCGTCTCTTTACGATTAAACCCATCGCGCTATTTTGGTAATGAAACATTTTGGAGAAGAGTTCAGTCGAATTTAACGTATTCAACAGAGGGGAATTATTTAAAATATGATGAAACAGCTGCCTTTAATCCTTGGCAGAATGACGAAAGTCTACGTTTTAAAACCTTGCAGTTTTATATGCAGAATAAATATAATACGGGTAAACAATACAAATGGAATTTTGTGCATGAATTTAGTATTCAAGAGAATGCGAGGTATGTTTTTACCGGTTTAGAAGAGCTTTCTACTCAATTAAATAAAATTAAAGCTCAATATAACTGGACGGAATTTTTAACCCTAGAATTTTCTAATAATCTAAAATGGATTGATAGTGATTCAGAGGCTTTTGAAAGTAGAAGATATGCCCTCACAGCTTCCGAATGGATTCCAAAAGTATACTACAGTCGCTCAGAGAATTTTAAATATGCATTAGCTTATAAATACCAAGATTACTCGAATGCTTTGGGCGAGGAAAGTTTAAAGGCTCATCAACTTAATTTTGATTTCACCTGGAATGATCAAAACAAAACATCTGTTTTAGCAGGCGTGGACTGGGTTAAAAATGATTTCTTGGGCAATCCTAATTCTGTGGTAGGAAATAGAATGATGGAAGGTTTACGAGATGGAAATAACTTGGTTTGGCGTTTGCTTTTACAAAGAAATATTAATAATTATTTAGAATTAAACGTTCAGTATTCTGGACGAAAGAACGAAGAGTATAAAGCTATTCATTCCGGAAACGTTCAATTAAAACTTAATTTTTAGGCTCGTGACTATCCTATGCGGACATAGGAGGTATTAATTGCTTAATAATCAAACAAATTCACCCACAAATGATAATATATTTTTTCAGATTGGATTCAAATCATCATATTTGCAAATATTTAATAAGTAGCAAAAGAAGAATGAGAAGGATTTTATGCAGTATGATACTGCTAATAACAGTAGCGCAAGTTAGCGCTCAAAACATATCTATTTCACCCTATTCAGCCTTTGGGTATGGAGACAATAGACTTAGCAACGGCGCAGCCAGTTTTGGAATGGGAGGATTAAGTACAGCTTATTTGAGTCCTTACGGAACAGAAACTAACTTTATGAACCCAGCCGCCAACCAAAACTTGAGATTTACGAATTTCGTTTTCGAAGGTTCTACAGATATGACAAGGTTCAAAAGCGAAAGCGATAAGTTTTCGAGATCAACTACCTATCTTTCTAAGGTTTCATTAGGGTTTCCATTAGGTAAAAAATGGAGAGGTGGATTTGGTTTTCAGCCTTTTTCAGCCTTAGGTTATAAAACAAGTACAACTCAAATGTATGATGATATTTCAACCACAAGCCAGTTTGAAGGTAGTGGAGGATTGAATAGTTTACATTTTATGACTTCTTATAACTTGAACAGTAATTTAGCTTTAGGAGTTAGAGCAAATTATATTTTTGGATCTTTAGATAAAACAGAAATCTTCAGTGCATCTGAATCTCAATTGCTTACAGCATATGATTTTGATAGTAAGATCAGCGGAATCACTGTGAATGGAGGTATTTCATTTGCTAAGAAATTCGATAACAATAAATTATTGACGGTTGGCGCTACTTATGGTTTAGGATCTAATATTAAGGCAGATCAAAACTATCTTGTTAAAACTTATCAAATCATCCCAACCAACTTTGTAGAGTTTAATGTTGATACGATTAGCTTCAATGATTCAGATAGGAAAGTTAGAATACCAGAAAACGCATCATTTGGTATTAGCTATGGTAAAGATTTAAAATGGAATATTGGAGCACAAGTAGATTGGGAAAAGACTTCTGCATTTAATTTAATACATGAAAAAAATTCATCAAACGACAGATTTAAGGCTGCGGTTGGTGGATATTATATCCCACAATTTAATAGTTATAGGAGTTATATGTCTCGCGCAACATACCGCGGAGGTATGTATTATGAGAAGACGCCTATAAGCGTTAAAGGAGAAGATATAAAAGATTATGGCATAACTTTTGGAATTGGACTACCCGTTGGAAAAGCTACTGACGCGTCTGAGTTAAACATCGGTGTTGAGCTAGGGCAGAGAGGTACTACTGATAAGAGTTTGGTGAAAGAAACTTACGCGAACGTTAAGCTAAGTTTTACATTAAACGACACTTGGTTCCAGCGAAGAAAATATGATTAAATTGAATCTAGAAAATCTATCAAAATGAAAAAAATAATACCACTACTATTTGTCGCATCTGCATTTATCGCACCCAACTTTGGAAATGCCCAAAATTGCGATAGCTATGAGATTTCGCTAAATAAATTGGTACAAACAAAAGACTATGACGCAGCTTATCCTAAGTTAAAAGAAGCTTTAGCGGCTTGTCCTAGTGAGAAAATCAACTTCTATAATTTTGGTGAAACAATTTTAGAGAATAAAATTGCTAATGCAGCGAATGATGTTGAGAAGAAGAAGTATGCTAATGAGTTAGTGACTTTAATCGAGAATAGAATTAAAAACTTCCCAGATGGTAAAGAAGCTTTCTGGAAAGGAGAGAAGATTTCTTACCAATTGAAATATGAATTAGTTGACAAGAAAACTGCCTATGATTCTTATAAAACTTTATTTGAATCATCTGAAGATACGCAGAAAGTTTCTGCATCAACAGTGTTGACTTATTATTCTACAGCTTTAGAATTAATGAATCAAAATGTGCTTGAGTTCGAAGAAGTATTGGAGGTTTATTTCCAAACTAAGAAAGTAGCGGAAGACAACATTGAAATGCGTTCTGTTGAATATGGTACCTTAGCTGAAAAGTTAGATAGTATCCAAAAAACTAATCCTAAGAAAGATTTAACTCCCGCTGAAAAACAGACCATGGCAAATGCGCAGTCTGCTAAAGATGTTTTTGTTCAGTTAAATGAATCTATGGAAGCTGTATTAGAAGAGTATACAACCTGCGATAATATTGCACCCATGTTTGCTAATAAATTTGAGGCAAACAAGGATAGTTTAGAATGGTTAACAGGTTCTTACCAAGCTTTGGCATTAAAAGATTGTTATGATAATCCAGTTATGGAAAGAATCGAGGAACAATATGCCATTGTGTGGAAGAGAGAAAATCCTCAAGCCGAACCAACACAAGTTGCTTCTAGAGGTGGCGGTGGAACTGTAGGTTCTTCATATGGATCTGGTGCTAGAAAATATAAAGCTGGAAACTATAGCGGAGCTATTGAAGACTTTAAGAAAGCTATGGATGAAGTAACTGGAACTACACGTGGTGATGTGGCTTACTATATTGCTTTGTCTTACCAGAAAACTGGTAGCTTGAGCAATGCAGTTAGTTGGGCTAAAAGAGCCGCTGGTTATAAGCCAGGTTGGGGAGCTCCTTATCAATTGATAGCAAGTGCGTTTGGTGCAAGTGCTAACGCATGTGGTAATTCACAATTCGAGAAATTATCTACTTACTGGGTAGCTGCTGACTATGCTAAAAAAGCTGCTGCGGTAGATAGCCGTTCAGCATCTTGGGCAAAGAGCGCCGTAAGATCTTATGAAGGAACAGCACCCAATCAAGAATTAATTTTCCAAGCAGGTAAAAAGAAAGGAGATAGAGTTTCCGTTAGTTGTCTTGGAGGTGCTACAACCACCGTTAGATAATGAAAAGAAATGTCTTAAAGACATATAATATAATCAGAGCAGCCCTATTTGGGGCTGCTTTGTTGTTTGTGAGTTGTGAGGAAAAAGACTCCAAACCATTGGGGCAACTCAATAAAAATTTTGCAGATAGAACCATTGTTGATGCCTTTCTAACCTATAAGGATTCTGGTATAATCACCATGGAGTTGAAATCTCCCTTGATTGAAGAGTTTACTTTAATCGACTCGCCTTACACCATCATGCGAAAAGGGGTAAATATTAAATTTTGGAACTCTGGGAAACCAAATCCAAATTATCTTCGGGCAGATTGGGCAAAAATAATAGATCGAAAAAAGTTCTATGAAGGTAAAGGAAATGTTGAAATGATCAATAATGATGGAGATACTTTGCGTACCCAACATATTTTCTGGGATAATCTAAATAGACGTATCTTTACACAAGATACGGTGACTATTAAAAGGAAAGACGGAACCATAAATATTGCCAATCACGGCTTGACAGCATCTGAGGATTTCAAGGAATTTACTTTGTTTGATAATCATGGTGTCATCTTTTTCGATGAAGCTGGTGAGAATAAGACAGCGCCAAGAACCAAACCTCAATTGCCGAAACAAGAAATACCAGAAGATATGGTTGAGCTGAATCCTTTGATGGAATCACAAGAAAAACAATAATGGCGACGACTCTCATTATTATCATTTTATCGATTATTGCTTCAGCCTTCTTTTCGGGGATGGAGATAGCTTTTATATCCTCTAACAGGATGAGCTTAGAGCTTGAGCGTAAAAAAGAAACATGGGTTTCTAAAATGATGCTTTACCTATCTGATCGACCACAAAAATATATTGCTACCATGTTGGTAGGTAATAATATCGCGTTGGTAGTTTACGGAATTTTTATGGGAGATTTAATAATGAGTAACCTTCCAGATTTAAACTCAGATTTATTATCTCTTTTAATTCAAACCCTAATTTCTACTTTGGTTATTTTGGTGACCGCTGAGTTTTTACCAAAAGTTGTTTTTAGTATATATTCTAACGAATTATTCAAGTTTTTCTCCTTTCCAGCTTGGATAATATTCCAAATATTTTCAATTTTCACTACTTTTATTATATGGATTTCAAACATCTTCTTGCAATTGGTGGGTAGAAAAGAAGTATCTGAAGATGAACTATTTTTTAAGCAAGAATTAAAATACTTTTTATCGGAACAATTGATAGATGCCGATGAAGAAGAAATAGACACCGAGGTTCAAATATTTCACAATGCCTTAGAGTTTTCCGAGATTAAGGTGAGGGAATGTATGATTCCACGAAAGGAAATTGTTGGTGTAAATATTAATGAAAGTATAGATTACGCAAGAGAAAAATTCATTGATACTGGATTCTCAAAGCTAATAGTTTATCAAGAAAACATGGATCAAGTCATTGGATATATACATTCCTTTGATTTGTTTAAAAAACCAAAAAATATTCGTTCAGC
>CAZKJO010000044.1:13142-16314 GCA_964553105.1 uncultured Weeksellaceae bacterium
TGTTTTCGGCTCGATTAGAAATCGATTATTTAAACGAGAACTTTGGGCTACACTTGCCTGAGTCCGATGCTTATGAAACCCTAGGAGGATTGGCTGTAAAGCTTAATGAGGATTTGCCAGATATTGGCGATGAAATCAAGGTAGAAGATTATGTTCTATTAATCGAAAGAGTTTCAGATACACGTATCGAAGAAATTAGAATTTACGTGCTAGAGGATTAATTGATTCCATCACATGCAAATTATTTTATTGAAAAGTTTATATTTGAACTTTAGAAATTTTAAAGCAAAAGAATAGCATTTCAAATATCAGCATATAGTGATAGCTCTAAATCCAACTAAGTTTTAATAAATCTTAACATTATTGGATCTAAATGCTTTATCTGTTTTTTGTTTTTGTAGGAATGTTGTACTTTCGCAAATTGTAACGTAAATTATTAAGGATGGCTCTTTTAGGAGATATTAGAAAAAGATCTTGGTTATTGATTTTAGGTATTGGTTTGCCCTTATTTGCTTTCATTGTTGGAGACGCATTTTCGCAAGGAAGTATATTTGGTGATCCCAATGAATTAGGTTCTGTTGCAGGAACACCTATTAACATTCAAGACTATAACTTGGCGTATAATCGCTTGAGTAAAAACCCACAAATGCAAGAGGCTAGTGAGAATGTGCTATCAGAAATGGCATGGAATCAGTTAGTTTCGGAGGTATTAGTAACCAACCAAATGGAAAAATTGGGAATTGGTGTCGATGAAAACAAGTATTTTGAGGAAGCTGGTAGATTTTATACTTCAGTTAATCCGAATTTAACAGATGCTAATGGGCGTGTAAACATTGAGTTAACTAAACAATTTATAAGTGAACTTAAAACAGCAGCGCTAGCAGGAAATCCACAAGCTCAGAATTTTTATGAGCAATGGGAAAATGCAAATCCACAATTCCGTTTGCTGAATAGAACATACTTAGGCTTGGTTTCTAGTGGTGGTTTAGCAACTGATGTTGATGCTGCTTTCATGAACAAAGCAAATGCAACGAATGAAATCGAGTATATTGTTGTTAACTACGAAGACTACGCGCAGAAAAATAAAATTGAAGTTACAGACGATGAGATTTTAGGATATATGAAAGATCATCCTAAAAACTTCAAAGCTGAGCCAAGCGTTAATTTAGCTTATGCTTATTTCCCAGGTCAGGCTTCGGAGCAGGATAATACTAGGATTTTAAATGAATTAAATTCTTATTTAGCTCCACAAGTAATCAAAGATGAGGTGAATGGTATTACAGATACCATCCGTTCTTTTGCTCAAGCTGTAAATGACTCTGCATATGTAAGTCGTTTTTCTGAATCTCAATTCGACCCTACTTATTATACAAAAGCACAATTCGAGAGTTTTCCAGACGAAGGTTTGAAAGAGAAACTTAAGAATGCAAATAAAGGTGATGTGATTGGGCCAACTAAAATTGGTAACGTATACAACCTAATCAAGATTTCAGATGTTAAATCAATCACTGATTCAGCTAAAACAAGTCATATCTTAATCGGCTACGAGGGTAGCGAGGCAAGAGGAGCTGGAATCACAAGAACTCCACAAGAGGCACAAGCTATGGCTGATAGTTTATTAACTGTTATTAAAGCAGATCCTTCTAAATTTAATGAATTAGCTAGAACGGTTTCTGATGATGCGGTTGCAGCTCAATCTAATGGAGATATTGGTTGGGTTGGTAGATTCCAACAAGGTTTTGCAGAGTCTTACCGTGATTTTGCAGTAACAGAACCAAAAGGAACTATTGATGTTGTTCCTTCTCAGTTTGGTTTCCACATCATTAGAATTGATGATGTAAAACAAGTTACAGGATATCAGTTAGCAACCATTCAAAAGCAAATTAAAGCTTCTGAAGAAACTCAAGAAAACATATTCACTTCAGCTAATAACTTAGCGTTAAATGCACAAGAACAATCAGCAAACGATTTCATTAATGCAGCTCGTCAAGAGAATGCAGAGGTGAACAATGCAGATGGTGTAACGAGATTTGCTACTAACTTAGTAGGTTTAGGTGGAACAAGAAAAGAAGCTGATATCTTAAGATGGGCTTTCAACGATGATACAAAACCAGGAGCGGTTTCTACATTCGAAACTTTAGATGGTGGACAAATCGTTGTTTACTTATCTAACAAATATGAAGATGGTAAATACAATATCGCAGCAGCTAGAACTCAAGTAGAAGCGAAAGTGAGAAACAGAAAAATTGCACAGAAATTAGCCTCAGAAAACACAGAAGCTGATTTAAATAGTTTAGCATCTAAATTAGGTGTATCTAAACAAACTGCATCTATCAACTATTCTCGTCCAATGATCGAGGGTGCTGGTCTAGAGCCACGCGTTGGTGGAGCTGCATTAGGATTAGCAGAAGGTAAAAATTCTGGAGCTATCCAAGGCAACGCTGGAGTTTACTTTGTAAAAGTTACTAAGAAAGGAGCTGTTGCTGAAATGGATGATGCTTCTGTATTAAGAAGAAGTGTTCAAACACAAAATAGAAGCTTAATTCAGAATTCATTGATCCCATCTTTGGTAGATGCTTCTGATGTAGAAGATAATAGAATTAAAAAATTGAAGTAAGATTCAAGTAACTTAATCAAAAACTAAAAGTCCGAAATAGAAATTCTGTTTCGGGCTTTTTTTGTGCGTTTTAATTTTATTTAGAATAAAGATATTAGGGCTTAAAATTGTTCTTGAAAGTGAATGTGCCTATATCAATAAATAAGTTGTTCAAAACTCGTTACAATAGTCAATAGGGCAAGGTTGAATTGAAGGGGAGATAAGCTATTTAATAATATAATTCTAAACAATTCAATTGCTTGAGTAGAAATAATAAGTTTTATTTTAAGGCATCTACTTTTTCTTTTTGATATAATATATACATATACCCCATGTTATGCTAGATAATACCGATATGGATAAAATGTAATATAGACGTTTTAGGTTAAAATCCTCATTTAAAATTAGAAAGTGATAAATACTGTACAAAACCAATAATCCTGCACCAAAAAACAAAGAATTTTTTAGGATGAATTTCATAAGCTTTCTATTTTATATTAAACCATAGTGGATGCTTAACTCGTTTAAAGTTAAAGAATTTATTTAATTATCACTTATGAGTTTATTTGAAAGGAC
>CAZKJO010000045.1:0-4854 GCA_964553105.1 uncultured Weeksellaceae bacterium
AAAACTTCTAAATCTGGCCAAATCTCGTGTAAATTAGACTTGCCTGTTTTATCTAAGGTATAGTTTAATAACACCAGCATCCACGACGGAACACCAGTTAAGCAACCTACATTGGCTTTAATCACTGAGCTAGCAATCGCATCTAACTTAACTTCCCAATCGCTCATCAAAGAGATCTCTCGATTCGGCGTATTCATGAAATCGGTCCAAAACGGAAGATTGTCAATCATAATCGCTGATAAATCTCCAAATTTGGTATCGTATTCTTGGTAAATGTCGGCACTTCCTCCAATTCTTAAATTTTTTCGTTTAAAAATCTTAGTATCAGGATGATTTTCCAAATAGTTTGCAAACATCATCTTACCACCTGCGAAATGGTTGGTTTCTAGAGATTCTTTGGTGATAGGGATAAACTTACTCTTAGCATTGGTGGTACCCGAAGACTTGGCAAACCAAGAAATTTTACCTGGCCAAAAAATGTTTTCTTCTCCCTTTCTCGCTCGTTCTATTTCCGGCTGATACTCCTCATAGGAAACAATCGGGACTCTGTCTCTAAACTCATCGTAGGTTTTAATGTCAGCAAAGCCATATTTAATACCGTAATGAGTTTGACTCGCTGCCTTAAGATTATCAAATAAAACCTTCTGCTGCAATTCTAGAGGCTTATTACGGATAAGCTGCAGTTTTTGCGCATACGGATTTGTTACGAACGAGGCAATTTTATTAACTAAACTCAAAGGCTTAAATTTGTATTTAATAACAAAAATAAAACAATTATAGTCATTTCATATGATTCCCTTGTTTTATATATTAATTCTTATCTATGATTTTTAATAGTGTCTTACGAAAAATGTATGCAGAATATCAATCTCCGATTAGATATTATCTAAATTTTAATGATGATTTCATCGATGTAAACCAGTTAATTTCTCGTAAGATTTCTATAGAACATGTTGGGAATCAATGTAAATCATGTGGTTTAGATAAGCCTATTTTTAGAATGGGTTTTTGTCAATCTTGTTTTTATACCGTTCCAGAAGCTAGCCCAAGCATCATCAATCCAGAGCTTTCTATGGCTCATTTGGGTAAAGAACAAAGAGACCTAGAATGGGAGAAAAAGTTTGAATTACAGCCACATATTGTTTATTTGGCGCTATCGGGTGGATTAAAAGTTGGCGTTACGCGTGGTGTACAAGTTCCAACGCGTTGGATAGACCAAGGAGCTTCGAATGCTATAATTTTAGCAGAAACACCCAATCGTTACGAAGCGGGTATGATAGAGGTTTTGTTAAAGGATAGTTTAGCAGATAAAACCAATTGGCAGCGTATGCTCAAAAATCAAAACCCTGAGGCAGATTTGGTGCAAATCAAAGAGGAAGTAAGAGAAAAATTGTCTGACGAGCAGCAAAAAATGTATGTAGAGGATAATAAAATTTGGGAGTTTGAATATCCGATTGAGCATTATCCTTCTAAAGTAAAGTCCTTGACCTTGGCAAAACATCCTAAAATAGAAGGTGTGTTGGCAGGTATTCGTGGACAATATTTATACTTCGAATCAGGCGAAGTATTCAATGTGAGAAACCACGAAGGACATGTGGTAGAGTTTAGGGTTTAATTAAACCTAAAACGGCTTAAAAATCTTCAAAAGCACCTAATCCGAATAAGGCAAAGTCATACTTAATAGGGTCCTCGGCATCCATTTGTCGTAATACAGAATCTATCTCTTCTACGGCCTTCCAATCATTTTGTTTGCGCTTTAGAATCTCTAGTTTTCTTGCGACATTTCCAGTGTGAACATCTAGAGGTAGACTTAGTTTAGAAGCGGGAATATTTTTCCAAATCCCAAAATCTACACCTTGCTGATCTTGTCTTACCATCCAACGTAAAAACATGTTGATGCGTTTGGCAGAGGAGTTCTTTAAGGGAGAAGAAACATGCTTGGAGGTGCGTACTTCCTCGGCATTAAAAAATGCTTCTCTAAAGCGATTGATAGCAAATTTAGGATTGATTTCATCTTCTTTAATGAGAAAGTACTGTTCTAAACTTTCCTCTTTTTCATACAACCTTTGTAAAGCCTGAACAAAATAAGCTAGATCAAAAGCGTTAAAAGTTCTGTGCACAAAATCATCGAACCTGTCGAGGTCTTTTTCCTGCGCGTTTAAGATAAAATCATGTGGCGCTTCATCCATTCTCGCCATCATATCCTGCGCGTTTTTAATAATAGATTTACGATTTCCCCAGGCAATCGTTGCGGATAGAAATGCAGCAATTTCTATGTCTTGCTTTTTACTAAATCTATGCGGAATTTGAATCGGATCGTGTTCAATAAAAAAATCTTGATTGTACTGCACAGCTTTTTCATCAAGAAATGTCTTGAGGTTTTCAATCTTAGATGTTTTCATGGAAAGTGTTTTTAATGAGCCAATTAACCAATTTTTAAAGCTCTGGTGGGCGAAATCCTTTGAATTAATAAACTAGGGATTAATAGAACAACGGCACTAATCAAAATGCTACAAACATTAACCCAAAACACCATGCTCCAAGATAGGAAAACAGGCGCTTTGTCGATGTAATAATTTTCCGGTGGCAACTGAATGATACCCCAATGTTGTTGTGCTAATAAAAGACCAATGGCAATGAGGTTTCCGACTAACATACCTGGTAACATGATAAATACCGCGTAATTCACAAAGATTTTTTGCACTTGCCAGTTGTTAGCGCCTAAAGTTTTTAGGATACCAATGGCGTGCGTTCTTTCAAGGATAAGGATTAATAAAATCATCACCATATTAATGATGACCACGATTAACATTAAAAACAAAATGACAAAAATATTCATGTCAAAAATGTTAATCCAATCCTCTATATCAGCAAAAATATCCGTGGCAGATTCTGCAACTAAATCATAACCTATAATGTCATTTACGGAACCTTTTAAAATATTAAAATCAGCTTCTATATCCTTAGCAAAAAGCTCAAAACCACCAACTTGTTGATTGCTCCATTGATTTAATTTTTGAACTTGTCTTATGTCGCCCAAAATATATAAATCATCGAACTGAGAAATATCGGTGGTGTAAATACCAGCAATTTTAAATTTACGATAAACAGGTTTAGAATTAAACTGATGCTCATCTACGAAAACCATCACAAAGGTACTGTCAATATCCAAATAGAAATTATTGGCAATTTTTTGAGAAACAACTACTTCGTCGCTGGTTTGATCTGATTTAAAATCAGGGAAATTACCTTTGCTTAAGAATTTATCGAAACGTTCGATGTCGTAATTGGAATCAACTCCTTTGAATAAAACCCCATCAAAAGCATCTTCGGTTCTAATGATTCCACTTTTGGTGGCAATTGCTTGAATGTGCTCAATTTCTTTTAAAGGGAAATTAGGATAATACTCTTTGGGTAAGTTGATGCTATCAGAATTGTAGGACAAATTAGAACTATAAGGGCGAATAGTGATATGCCCATTGAAGTCGGCTAATTTTTGTTTAATTTCCTTTCTTGCACCAATTCCGGTGGAGAGTGTAACCAAGGCAACGATAATTCCAATCGCAACTGCCACTTGCCCAATTCTAATAATTGTGCGCGACAATTGGTTTTTGGAAGCCTTGCCCAATCCAATTTTCTTAGAAAAATACCAACTAAAACTCAATACGATCTATAATTTGTATCATTATTGTAACTTTGAAACACAAATAAAATAAACATGTTTCAAAATTCAGTCAAATATACATTATTAGTTTTTCTTTTTGCGATTTCATGTAACGCACAAGAAAATTCAAGCATAGGAATTTCTATCGACAATCAAAAGGTAGAAGTGGATCCTAAACAAAACTTAGCCAGCCGAGATAGCGAGTTTTGTCAAGTGATTTTGGCTGCAGAGCAGACCGACAAATACATTCCTTTGTTGCACGGACAAAGAGTTGGGGTTGTGACCAATCAAACCGGGATTATTCCTACAGAAGAGGGGGATGTTCATTTGGTAGATCATTTAATTTCTCAAGGAATTGAGGTGGTAAAAATATTTTCTCCAGAACATGGATTCCGTGGAACTGCTGATGCAGGTGAAATCGTGAAAGATGGAAAAGATATTAAAACAGGCTTACCGATTGTTTCACTGTATGGAAGTAACAAAAAGCCTAAAGACGAACAAGTAAAGGATTTAGATGTTATTTTGTTTGACATTCAAGATGTTGGTGTTAGATTTTACACCTATATTTCGACTTTACATTATGTCATGGAATCTGCGGCAGAAAATAATAAAAAAGTAATTGTATTAGATCGTCCAAATCCTAATGCGCATTATATCGATGGACCTATGCTAGAGCCAAGTCAAAAGACATTTGTGGGTATGCATCCTGTTCCGATTGTTTATGGAATGACGATAGGAGAATATGCTCAAATGATCAATGGCGAAAAGTGGCTAGATAAAGGAGTTCAAGCTGATTTAAGTGTGATTCCTTTGCAGAATTATACCCACCAAACTCATTATGATTTACCCGTAAAACCATCGCCTAACTTACCCAATGCGCAATCGATTAATTTATATCCAAGTATTTGCTTTTTTGAAGGTGCGAATGTGAGTGAGGGTAGAGGAACCGAGAAGCAATTTCAGGTGTATGGTTCGCCTTATTTGAAAAATATGCCGTTCAAATTTACACCTAAGCCAAACGAAGGAGCTAAAAATCCACAGTATAATGGGGAGGTTTGTTATGGTGAAGATTTAAGTCAAGTTGAACCTTTATCAGAAGTTAGTTTAAAATGGTTGATTAAAGCTTATAAAAACAACACAAAACAACCTTTCTTTACTAAAAACTCAGGTGCTTTCTGGATTGATAAATT
>CAZKJO010000045.1:4954-15980 GCA_964553105.1 uncultured Weeksellaceae bacterium
CTGCCGAGAAGATGAACTTAAAATTTGAACAAGCTGAAAAAGATTTAGCTTATTTGGAAGAATTTTTAGCGCGTTTTCCTGAGATTAAAGAGAATATCAAAAGCCTCGAAAAGTATTATTTCGATACCCAAGAATGGATGCAAGACCGTGAACGTATCCTCGAAGAAGATCCATATTATAGACTAGGAATTCTAAGCGAAGACGGACTTTTCAATGTTCATGTGGGCATTTATCACGCTGTAAAGCAAATGATCAAGGAAGGTGCTTTATATATTACCGAGTAGATTAGGATTTAATCCCAACTCGTTTCAATAAAGCATCTTGCTGAGGTTCTCTTCCTCTAAAATTCTTATATAAAACCATTGGGTCAACCGTTCCTCCAGAGCTTAATAAAGTTTTGAACTTATTCGCTGTGGCTTTATCAAAGATTCCATTTTGTTTAAAGTAATCAAAAGCATCGGCGTCTAAAACTTCTGCCCATTTATAAGAATAATATCCCGATGAATAACCACCTTGGAAAATATGAGAAAAGGCGGTACTCATATTGGTTCCTTCGACTTTAGGATAAACTTGTGTGCCCTCAAAAGCCTTTATTTCATAAGCATCTACATCTTCTATATCACTAATTTCCACGGCATGCCAAGCCATATCTAGTTTTCCAAAACTGATTTGTCTAGACATTTGATAGGCTTCTAGAAACTGCGCTGCAGCAATGATTTTGTTGATTAAAGTTTGAGGAATCACTTCACCAGTTTCGTAATGTTTGGCAAACAGTGCTAAAGCATCTGGTTCGTAGCAATAATTCTCCATAAACTGAGATGGCAACTCTACGAAGTCCCAAGAAACTTGAGTTCCTGCGAGTGCTTCATATTGCGTGTTGGCTAGTAAGCCATGCAATGCATGTCCAAATTCATGAAATAGCGTTGTAAGCTCGTTAAACGTCAATAGAGAAGGTTTATCTTTAGTAGGCTGAGTGAAATTACAAACAATAGAAATTTGCGGAATCTTATGAACAGCATTCATTTTAGATCCGTTTCTATAGCTAGTCATCCAAGCACCTGCACGTTTTCCTTCTCTTGGAAAAAAGTCTGTATAGAAAACGCCAATAGTTTGGTTAGCGCTGTCTTTAACTTCAAAAACCTTCACGTCTGGATGATAAGTTTCAATTTCCTTGTTCGGAACAAAGGAAATATCAAATAGTTTTTGTGCAATGCTAAAAGCGCCTTGCAAAACAGCATTTAATTCGAAATAAGGTTTTAATTCCTCATCGCTTAAATCAAATTGCTCTTTTTTAACTTTTTCTGCATAATAGGCATGATCCCAAGGCATTAATTCTTTAATTCCATCGATTTTCTCGGCGTAATCAGCTAAAGATTGAACATCCTTTTTCGCAAACTCAATCGATTGCTCCAATAAATCATTTAAGAAATTAAGAACTTTCTGTGGAGATTTAGCCATTCGTTCTTCTAGTACAAAATCAGCATGCGTTTTGTAGCCTAATAATTGAGCTCGTTGGTATCTTAAGCTCACAATATCTTTTATGATGTTTTCGTTGTTGCGCTCGTTATCCTGAAAAGCCTTTGCTCCGCTAGCTTTATATAATTTTTCTCTTAAATCTCTACGGTCTGCAAACTTCATAAATGCCAAGAAACTGGGCATATGAAGTGTGAAAACCCAACCTTCTAATTCTCTTTTTTCAGCTTCTTGCTGCGCCATTTCTTTCGCGTAATCTGGCAATCCAGCTAAATCTGATTCCTTGGTAATATGAAGCTGATAATCATTGGTTTCTGCTAAAACATTTTCACCGAATTGCAAACTTAATTTTGAAAGTTTTTTATCGATGTCTCTTAAAGTCGCTTTGTCCTCGTGAGAAAGATTAGCTCCATTTCGAGTGAATCTTCTATAGGTTTTTCTTAATAATTCCTGCTGCTCTTCATTTAAATTAAAGCTCTTTTGATGATCATAAACAGACTTAATTTTACTGAATAAGTTTTCATTTAAAACAATATCATTCGAAAATTCTGAAAGCAAAGGAGAAACTTCTTGAGCTATTTTCTGAATTTCCTCGTTGGTTTCAGCAGAATTTAAATTAAAGAAAATAGAGGTTATTCTATCTAATTTTTCACCACTTAATGTTAATGCCTCGATAGTGTTTTCAAAGCTGGGCGACGCTGTATTTTCAACAATAGCCTTAATCTCTTCTTTAGCTTCCTCAATAGCTCTTTCTATCGCTGGTTTATAATCGGAGGTAGTAAATTTTGAAAAAGGTGGAGTTTGAAAAGGTGTTGAAAATGGTTGATCTAATAGTGGATTCATAATTTTTTAGAATAGAAAATGAATTGGATGATATCCAATAAGATTAAATTAAAAAGAATGGTTTGATTTATTCGAAGTCGCTTTCTTTGCTGAACATAAAGCCAACAAGTTTAAATAACCAATATCCACCGAACATGCCCAAACCAATCAAAAAGGTTTGCATTCCTTGTGGGAATGTCAAGAAAGCTCCGACTAATCCTCCGAGCGTAATCAAAAAAGCTAAAATGATATAGGCGGTAACAAAATTGTTCCAAGCATTGCCTTTTTTGAATCTAAACCAAAGAAAAGCTGAGTAGAACAAATAGGCTAACATGGACAAGGATGAACTCATCCAAATAATGGTTCCTAGATTTTCGGTTCCTGTCCAAGTTGAAGTTACTGCTAATACAAGACCAGTGAAAAATAAAATAACAGAGGCTACAATCCAAACCAGCGAAAATGAAATATTTTTTGACTTAAGCATCGATATGTCCTAATTTTTTAATTTTTGCATGGTCAAGAATTTTAATTCTTCTACCATCAACTTCAATAAGATCGTCATTTTTAAACTCACTGATCAAGCGAATAGCAGACTCGGTTGCTGTACCAATCAAATTGGCCATTTCTTCTCTGGTTAGTGCGATTCTAATGAAATCATCATCATCTACACCCAATGTATTTTCGAGGGTAATAAGAACCTCTGCCAATCTTTCGCGAACTGTTTTTTGTGCTAAAATGGTTATGGTATCTGCTGCATCTCCTAATTGTCTCGAAATTAATTTCAACATTTCGAATCCCATTTTAGAATTTTCTGCAAGCATTCTAAGGAAATATTTCTCTGGAATATATTCTAACTCCATATCCTCAATCGCCATGGCCGAAGCACCGATCGCTTCACCCGACAAAATAGAACGATAACCTAACAAATCTCCTTTTTTACAAAATCTAATAATTTGCTCTTTTCCGGTGAATCCAACCTTGAATAATTTGGCAGTTCCTGATTTAACCAAAAAAACTCCATTAGCAGAATGCCCTTCTTCTATTATCAATTCACCTTTTTTAGGGAATAAGGTTTTCTTTTCTGATTGAAGTGCCTGAATTTCAGCAGGTGTAAAGATGCTTAAACTATCTGCATCATTGAAATAATTATATAAAATTGAAAAGTCGTTTAGTAACTCTGGCATAAAATGATATTTATCACACAAATGTACAAATATCTGCTTAATTTTGCAGTATGAACCAAAGTTGCTACCATTGTGGTCAGGAATGCGATTCGGAATTAATTGAATTCGACGAGAAAGCATTCTGTTGTCAGGGATGTAAGACGGTTTATGAAATACTAAATCAGAATCAGCTTACAGATTTTTATGAACTTAATAAAAGTCCTGGAATTCAACCTGATAAGAAATCAGATGTGCAATTTCAATTTTTGGACACGCCAGAAATTTTTGAGAAAGTAATTGATTTTAATGACGGAGGAATCGCTAAAGTTACTTTCAATGTTCCTGTAATTCATTGTAGCTCTTGTGTTTGGATCTTGGAAAGCTTAGATGAAATTAATCCACACATCAGCTATTCCGTAGTGGACTTTGTTCAACGAAAAGTACAGATCACCTATAATTCAGATGAGATGAAATTGAGCGAAGTGGCTCAATTCCTAGCTAATTTAGGTTATAAACCTGTTATTAATCTAAGTTCTACCGAAAAAGTTGAGAAAAAACACGATCGTGAACTATTATTGCAATTAGTTATTGCCGGTTTCGCCTTTGGTAATATTATGCTTTTCTCATTCCCAGAATATATTGATGAGGATGCTTGGTTTGAGTTTAATCAAGGATTCACACGTTGGTTTATGTTTGGTTTGTCTGTTCCTGTGGTTTTCTATTCGGCCCAGAGTTATATGCTTTCGGCCTATAATGCGATTAAGAACAAACGAATTAATATCGATATTCCTATTGCCATTGGTATTTTGGTTTTATTCTTCAGAAGTACATGGGATATCGCAACAGAATTTGGTCCTGGTTATTTTGATAGTTTAGCTGGATTGGTGTTTTTTATGTTAATTGGTAAATGGTTTCAGCGTAGAACTTATCAAAGTTTAGCCTTTGACAGAGATTATAAATCATTTTATCCTATTGCAGTAACTAAAATCAATGGAGATAACTATGAGAATATTCTGTTGTCTGATCTTAAGAAAGGAGATAGAATCTTATTAAGAGATGAAGAAATTCTTCCTGCGGATGCCATCTTAATGAAAGGGGAAGCAAGAATCGACAATAGTTTTGTGACGGGAGAATCTAAATTAATATCCAAAAATATTGGAGATAAAATATATGCCGGCGGAAAACAAAGTGGTGCTGCTGTTGAATTAGAGGTTATTGAGGAATTAAACCAAAGTTATTTAACAAGTCTTTGGAATTCAGATGCTTTCTCCAAAGAAGAAACACAGTTTGATACGCTTGTAAATCAAGTGAGTAGATATTTTGTTTGGGTAATTCTGGGAATTGCAATCGTTTCGGGTGTTTATTGGTATTTTGAGGATATTAGTAAAATGTTTCAGGTGGTTACGGCCATCTTAATTATTGCTTGTCCATGTGCATTAGCGATTTCGGCGCCTTTTACATTAGGAAACGTGATGCGAATTTTGGGTAGAAAGAAATTCTATGTGAAAGATGCGCATACGATTGAAAATTTAGCTAAAATTGATAGCATTGTATTTGACAAAACAGGAACAATTACCGAGTCACAAAATACTTCGGTGGATTACTTTGGAACAGATTTAACGGAACAGGAGAAAGCGGCTGTGTATTCAGTTGTTCACCAGTCTAACCATCCATTGAGTCGTGTGCTTCAAATGGAATTAAGCGACCAAAAAGCCGTTGAAATCAAGGAATATCAACAATTAAAAGGAAAAGGTCAACAAGCTATCGTGGCTGGACAATTAGTTCAGGTAGGAAGTAGAAATTGGTTAGGTGTTGATAGCGATGCTCAGATCAATCAAACCGAAGTTTGGATTAAGATTGATGATGTGGTTAAGGGTAGGTTTGTGTTTAACAATAAATACAGACGAGGTCTAAACCAAACCATAAATGAGTTGAATGAGTTTGATTTAGGTGTGTTATCTGGTGATAATGCTTCTGAGAAAGCCAACTTACAAGAGATTTTCCCTGAAAAAACAGCTTTAAACTTCAACCAATCTCCACAAGCTAAGCTGGAATATATTCAATCACTTCAAGTAAAAGAAAACAAGAAAGTGATGATGATAGGTGATGGATTAAATGATGCTGGAGCTTTAAAGCAAAGTAATGTAGGTGTGGCAGTGGCAGAGGATATGAATAGTTTTTCACCATCCTGTGATGCTATTTTAGGAAGTGATTCGTTCTCTTTATTGCCGAAATTCATTAAAATGAGTAAGCGAGGTACAAAGCTTGTTAAAACTGCTTTTGTGATTAGTTTTATGTACAACGTGATAGGACTCTCGTTTGCCGTAACAGGTAACCTAGAACCGGTTGTGGCAGCTATCTTAATGCCTATCAGCTCTATTTCAATCGTGTCATTTGCTACGCTGAGTACTTGGATAAGTTCCTACTTTATTTTCAAAGAAAAAGTTTAATGCTAATTTAGTTTGAAACTAATTTATCTGTCGTTTAGTCAATTATTAATTTTATTTAAGATGCTTTGTTGGTTCGAACTTAAGCATTTCTTAGATTTGCTTTAAAATCCACAACTATGCAATTATCTCCACGACTGCAAAACTTAAAACCATCGGCTACTATAGCTATGTCTGTTAAGGCCAGAGAATTAAAGGCTGAAGGTAGAGACATCATTAGTTTAAGTTTAGGAGAACCAGATTTCGAAACACCCGAATTCATTAAAGAGGCAGCGATTCAAGCAATCAGGGACAACTACAATCAATATACGCCTGTTGGTGGCTATCTGGAGTTGAAAGAAGCGATTTCTAAAAAATTTAAGAGAGATAATAAGCTCGATTATAAACCATCTCAAATTGTGGTTTCAACGGGTGCTAAGCAGTCGATTTTTAATATTATTCAATGTATGGTGAGTGAAGGTGATGAGGTTATTTTGCCTTCTCCTTATTGGGTGAGTTATGCAGATATGGTGACTTTAGCCGGAGCTACAGTTAAGGAGTTTAGAACTGGTTATGAGCAGGATTTTAAAATGACACCTCAGCAATTAGAGGAAGCCATTACGCCCAAGTCCAAGATTCTTTTGTATAGTTCGCCTTGTAATCCAAGTGGCAGTGTTTACTCAAGAGAAGAATTAGCCGAAATAGCTAAAGTTGTAGCAAAGCATCCTAATCTATTGGTAATTTCTGATGAGATTTATGAGCATATTACCTTTGACCAAGAGCCAGTGAGTATTGCTTCTTTTCCAGAGATTTATGACCAAGTAGCTACCGTGAATGGTTTAGCGAAAGGATTTGCCATGACAGGATGGAGAATTGGTTATATGGGAGCTCCAGAATGGTTGGCAAAAGCTTGTGAAGTATTCCAAGGTCAAGTTACTTCGGGAACCAATTCGATTGCACAAAGAGCAGCCATTACTGCTATGGAAGCTGACCCTAACGAGATTAAATACATGACAGAGGCATTCCACAAAAGAAGGGATATCGTTATAGAATTGGCAAGAGAAATCAAAGGTTTTGATGTTTCTGTTCCACAGGGCGCTTTTTATATTTTCCCAGATGTTTCTAAACTTTTCGGAAAAACATTGCAAGGTGTAGAAATCAATACGGCTAATGATTTAGCCATGTATTTGCTGGAATACGCAAACGTAGCAACGGTTTCTGGTGAGTCTTTTGGTTCAAAAAACTGTATCCGACTTTCTTATGCAGCTTCAGAAAAGGAATTGAAGGAAGCTTTTAGAAGAATTAAAGAAGCCATCAATAATTACTGTTAAAAATAATTTAAACATTTGAGCTTTAGTAGGCTAGAGGTTTTGAGAAACTTCTATGATATTTCTTATGGATTTATATCAAAGGCATAGGGAAACAATGCTTTTATGTAGGAAATACTTAAGATTCATATATTTTCTCAAATTATTCTTAAAATAGATGCTTAAGAAAAGCCTATGATTTTAATATTTTGCTATATTTGAAAGTTGTGAATAAGACTATGAAACAAACTTTCTTATATTTTTTCTGTTTTTTTACATTACAAACAGGTTTTGGACAGGAATTTACTTTAGGCGATTTATTCAGGTTTGAGTATTATCCAAATGCCGTTCAAGGTGGAGCATCTATGCTAGATGGCGAACATTTTACCTTGCTTTCAGACACGGGAATAGAAAAATACAGTTACAAGACTTTCGAAAAAGTCGATCAAATCAAAAATGGAAGATTCACCGATTATTTTTTTAATGCCGATGAATCTTATTTATTTTTAGAAACCAAGTCAGAGCCTATTTTCCGTAGGTCTAAAAGATCTGTTTATACTTTATACAACCTTAAAACCAAAGAGGAAACAAAGTTGTTTGACGGAAAAATGATTCAAGAACCAACGCTTTCTCCAGATGGTAAAAAAGTAGCTTTTGTATTTGAAAACAATTTATACTTTCAAGACATCGCCACGCAAAAAGTAACTCAAATTACAAAAGATGGTTCGGCAGGTGAAATCATTAATGGGGTTACAGACTGGGTGTACGAAGAAGAGTTTTCGTTTGTGAGAGCCTTTGATTGGAGTGCAGATAGCAACACGATTGCCTTTATTAGATTCGATGAATCTCATGTACCAGAAATTGGAATTGATATTTATGGAGACGATCAAGCATTGTATCCTTCTCAGTTAAAATTTAAATATCCAAAAGCGGGTGAGAAAAACTCGTTGGTTGAGGTTAAGATATATGATTTAAAATCTAATAAGACCAAAACATTAGACTTAGCTGAGTATTCAGATTTCTATATTCCAAGAATTCAGTTTAGTAAAAAAGCTGATGAATTAGCCTTAGTGGTTTCTAATCGTCATCAGAATAAATTAGATGTTTACTTGGTGAATACAACAAGTTTAGAGAAAAAGAAACTGTTTACAGAAACAGATAAGGCCTGGATTGACACAGATAATTTAACTTTAGATTTCTTAGACGATAATTCATTCCTTTGGAACTCTGAGCGTGATGGATATCGACATATTTATCATTATTCAGATAAAGGAAAACTAATCAATCAAGTTACAAAAGGGAAATGGGAGGTTACTGAATTCTATGGTTATAGTCCTGAGAATAAAAGAATTTATTTTCAATCTACTGAGCCAGGAAGCATGAACCGTGGTGTTTATTCGATTGGAATCAACGGAAAGAGAAAACAAACTTTAGCTGATAAACCAGGAATGAACAGTGCTAACTTTAGCCACAGTTTTTCCTACTTTATTTTAACACACGACCAAGCCAACACCGTTCCTACTTATAGTTTAGCGAATGGTAAAAATGGAGATATCTTGACGGTTTTAGAAGATAATTCACGTGCTAAAGCTTATTGGAAACAGAAAAATCCTGCACCAAAAGTATTTAGTGAAATTGAGATTAATGGTGTGAAGTTGAACTCTTACATGATTAAACCAAAAGACTTTGATCCTAACAAAGAGTATCCTTTGTTCATGTATTTATACGGAGGGCCTGGTTCTCAACAAGCAACCAATCGTGCCGATACTTTCAATTTTTGGTGGTTCCAAGTCTTAGCAGACGCAGGATATGTTGTGGTTTGTGTAGATAATAGAGGAACAGGAGGAAAAGGAGCTGAGTTTAAAAAAGTTACTTATAAAAACTTAGGTCATTACGAGATCGAAGACCAAATGGCAGCTGCTAAATACTATGGATCATTACCATTTATTGATAAAGACAGAATTGGAATGTTTGGCTGGAGTTTCGGAGGTTATATGACTTCTTTAGCCATGACAAAAGGTGCAGATATTTTCAAAATGGGAATTGCTGTAGCGCCTGTTACAAACTGGAAGTATTACGATACGGTTTACACCGAGCGTTTTCTACAGACGCCACAGGAAAATGAAAGTGGTTATAATGATAACTCACCGATTAATTATGTGGATTTAATGAAAGGAAATTTCTTAATGATTCACGGAACTGCAGATGACAATGTACACGTACAAAATGCAATGCAGTTTGCAGAGGCTTTAATTCAGGCCAACAAAGAATTTGAATACATGGTTTATCCTGACAAGAATCACGGGATATTCGGTGGTAACACAAGACGTCATTTGTACAATAAAATGACAAAATTTATTAAAGAGAACTTATAAAAAAGATAGATTATGAGCGAAGAAAAAGATCCGCAATTAGTAGCGCATCTCGCTAAAAGAGGCGTAGATGATAAAATGGTAATGGGCCACCCAGCTGGTTTATTCGTATTGTTCTTCACAGAAATGTGGGAACGTTTCAGCTACTATGGTATGCGCGCACTTTTGGTGATTTTCTTAGTAGGAGAATTAACTACAGGTGGTTGGGAATGGAGTCGTCAAGATGCAATGAATTTGTTCGGGCTTTATACCATGTTTGTATACTTTACACCTTTATTAGGGGGAATTATAGCCGATAAATTAACAGGTTTCAAGAAAGCTATTATTATTGGTGCTTTACTAATGACGCTAGGGCATGGCTCTATGGCGCTCGAGGTTTTTCATCAATATTTCTTCTATTTAGGTCTTATCTTGATGATCTTAGGTAATGGTATGTTTAAACCTAATATCTCTTCTATGGTAGGGCAATTATATCCTGACAATAGTACCAAGAAAGATGCGGGATATACTATTTTCTACATGGGTATTAACGCAGGTGCATTCTTAGGAATGTTATTATGTGGATACATTGGAGAGAAAATCGGATGGCATTATGGATTTGGATTAGCAGGTGTATTTATGTTCTTCGGAATGTTGCAGTTCTATTTCGCAACTAAATTATTCGGTGTTATTGGAGAGTCTCCAGAAGAAACTAAGCAAGGTTTGGCTGCAGGAAAAGAAGCAGAAGAGGAGGATACTACTCCAGCAAACGTAAGAAGAGACCGTTTGATTGTAGTTGGTGTTTTAATGTTCTTTAGTATTTTCTTCTTCTTATCATTTGAGCAAGCAGGAGGATCTATGACAATCTTTGCACAGGATTATACACAGAGAGTTTTAGAAGGTAATGCAGGAATTACATTTAAATGGGTAGATGCATTGCTTACACTATTCCCATTGGTGATTGTAACTTATGTTTTATGGTCATTAGGGAAAAAGATTTATGCTAAATATCCAACGACGATTTTATTTACAGCAATTTCATTTGCGATTGTATGGGGATTAGGTGTTTGGAAGATTGGTAGAGAATTCAGCGTGGAGGAAACAGAAGTTACGGTATCTTGGTTCCAAATCTTGAACTCTTTCTTCATTATTACATTGGCATCTGCCTTTAGTAAAATGTGGGAGAAAGTATGGAATCCAGTTGGGCCGATTAAGTTCGCCTTGGGCTTAATTTTAGTAGGTGTCGGGTTCGCTGTATTAGCTTTCGGAGCAAAAGATATTCCTCAAGGAGCAGCTACAGCATCTGTGAGCATGATCTGGTTGATTTTAGCATACTTCTTCCACACAACAGGAGAATTATGTTTATCGCCAGTAGGATTGTCTTACGTATCTAAATTATCACCTAAAAAATTATTAGGTTTAATCTTCGGATTGTGGTTTACAGCTTCGGCGATTGCTAACGGTTTAGCACAATTCTTAGGAGG
>CAZKJO010000046.1:0-5580 GCA_964553105.1 uncultured Weeksellaceae bacterium
CCAGTCACCATAGAAAGGGAATTGGAAGATTACTAATGGAGCGTAGATTGGACCATATTCAATCCAAAAAAGATTTACACTCCATTAGAGTTAGAACAACTCAACTGACTTATAAATTTTATGAAAAAATGGGTTTTAAGCTCAAGGAAATTCAATTTGATTATTGGGAAAAGGACTTACATCTTTACCTTATGACAAGAAGTATTTAATCGAATCCACCTCTATTTACATATCAAAATAAAAGCTGCACTATAATCTAACAGATTAAAGTGCAGCTTTTGGCTTAATCAAGTCTCAAACCCTTAGAAAGGTAAACCGTCATCTTCTACTGAAGCTTTATAAAAGTCTCGCGTATTATTCACTTGCTGAACTGTTTCCTTATTTCCATTGGAGCTTTTCTTGTCTAGCACCATAAAGGATTTAACCTCAACTTCTGTGATATAACGCTTAACATTATCCTTGTCGGTATAATCGCGACTAACAAGCTTACCTTCAATCATCACATAAGTTCCTTTTTGAACTTGTTTTTCTATTCTCTCAGCGACAAACCTCCAACCTATGAGATTGTGCCAAATGGTGTTATCTATCCATTCACCGTTTTTGTTTCTGTAGCCTTCGTTCGTGGCAAGACTGAATCTTGCTAATTTACCAGAATCTCCGAAATTCTTGATGTCTGGTGTTTGACCTACGTGACCTACTAACTGTACTTTGTTTCTGATACTCATGATTTCTAAATTTTTGGTTAAACAATTAGTTACAAAGTGTGAAAGTTTGTTTTTACTTGAACTTTCTACTGCAAATATGAGAACCGCCATTCACCTAAGTCGACATTAAAACATTTACTCTCGTTTATAGTCGTTTGTAAATGCTTAAAAATTTTTAATATCATGATTTACAAGAGATATAAGAACAACTAAGTAAAAACAATTTAGCTCATTATATATAGTTTTATCGAACTTTTATGTTATAAACTCCAATTAGTAAGGCAACTTAAATACAATAATCAGGAGATTAAATCATGTTCAAATGGGACAAGCCGTTGCAATAATTTTACTGAAATATCATAAAAGCAAATGGACTGATTATATGAAACTTTAAAATCTGGCTAGACAGATCAAATTCAAAAATCGAGCTTCTCAGATTAATAGAAAGTGTATCATTTATTTAATTCTTTTGATAGTGGATTATGTTCCTCTTTTAAAGCTAGCGTTTGGATTTTCAGCTTCGTATGTAATAAATTAAATCAACAACAAAAACTTCCTTTTCTATTAAAAAAAGGAAGTTTCAATCCATATTAAAATTAGAATCCTAGAATGGAAGATCCTCGTCTTCTTCTGATGCTTTAATTACATTTTCCGATGATGTTCCATTTGACTGATAAGTTCCAGAGCTATCAGCGCTTTTCTTATCCAAGATCAAAAGATTTTCAACTTCTACTTCGGTGATATAACGCTTTACATTGTCTTTGTCGGTATAGTCGCGATTTACTAACTTACCTTCAATCAATACATAGGCTCCTTTTCGAACATATTTCTCAATTCGTTCGGCTACAAATCTCCATCCTATGAGATTGTGCCAGGTGGTTTTTTCCACCCATTTTCCTTCCTTGTTTTTGTAGTTTTCACTGGTGGCTAAGCTAAATCTTGCCAATTTACCAGAATCGCCAAATTCTTTGATTTCTGGATTTTGACCTACGTGACCTACTAACTGTACTTTGTTCTTGATACTCATGATTTCTAAATTTTTGGTTAAACAATTAGTTACAAAGTGTGAAAGTATATTTTGACTTAAACTTTCTACCACAAATATCAGAACTGCAAATTAGCTAAGTCGACTATAAAGTATTTACTCTCGCTTATAGTCGTTTGTAAGTGCTTAAAAATAAATAAACAACTAAATATCAATAAATTGCAAAGCTATTTAAAATTGAATTATTTTCATATTTATACCCAATTAAATCACTTGGCATAAAGTTTTACCTCTATTTTACCATCATGTGTTACAGTTCCCCGGAACATTCCCGAAGTATTAAAATCCATAGCAACAATTCCATTTTTATCTAAGGCAATCATTCCTCCGTTTCCACCTAAATTATCAATATGCGCTAAAACCTCAGCGACACTTTTATCTACTGGTTGATTAGCATACATCATTCTTGCTGCAACATCATAGGCTGCAACACTTCGGATATAAAATTCTCCCCAACCTGTACTCGAAACACCCACTTCTTTGTTTGCGTAAGTTCCCGCACCAATGATCGGCGAATCTCCTATCCTAGCCCATTTCTTATTGGTCATACCGCCCGTAGAAGTTCCGGCGGCTATATTGCCTTCTTTATCCAATGCAACCGCCCCAACCGTCCCAAATTTCCAATCTGGAAACTCTTTATCGATGGCAGACAAATCCTTCTTTTCTTCTTTTTCTAAAATGTTTTGTAATGATTTAAATCTATCTTCCGTCCAGAAATAAACAGGGCTCACGATTTCTAAACCTTGCTCAAAAGCAAATTTCTCGGCTCCATCTCTACTCAACATCACATGCGGCGAATGATTCATTACAGCTCTTGCGGCCAAAATTGGGTTTTTGACATTCGTTACCCCAGCTACTGCTCCTGCATTTTCAGTTTTACCATACATAATAGAAGCGTCTAATTCATTCCTTCCATCATGGGTGAACACTGCACCTTTTCCGGCATTAAATAAAGGAGAATTCTCCATCACTATTATGGCCGCAGTCACTGCATCTAAACTTGTTTTACCTTGTTGAATTTCAGCATAACCAGCTTTTAAAGCTTCTTCTAAATTTGCCTTATAGGCTTTCTCTTCTTCTGGACTTACATTTTCTTTGTTAATATTTCCAGCGCCACCATGAATCACTAAAACATATTTTTCTTGACTCAATGCCCAAGTCGACAGCAACATTAAAACGGATAAAATTAAGATTCGCATATTTTTAAATTGTTGATTGAATGCCTCAATTTATAACATTCTACATTTTTAAACATCATTAAATCCATCAATTCACAAAATTGTAAAGTGTAATTTCAACAAAGATTAATTAACTTGGCTTTTGAAAATTCAAAAAACATTTAAAATCAAAAAATGGCGCAGCAATCAAAAATCATTATTGGATGTATGTCTTGGGGAAATTGGGGCAAACAATTATCTACAAACGAACAAGCAGATTTAATTCAATTCTGCACCGAAAATGGAAATAATACTTTTGATCATGCTGATATTTATGGCGATTACACCACCGAAAGTCAATTTGGAAAAGCTTTAAAAGAAAGTGGAATCGAGCGCGAAAAAATTCAATTGATTTCTAAATGTGGAATTCAATATGTTGGAAATTCCCGCAACAATAAAATTAAGCATTATGACTATTCCAAAGATTACATCATTTGGAGTGCAGAAGAATCTTTAAGAAATCTAAAAACCGATTATTTAGATACTTTTTTACTGCACAGACCTAGCCCATTAATGCATCCAAGTGAAATTGCAGAAGCCATAACGAGTTTAAAAGAAAGTGGTAAAATCAAGCAGTTTGGTGTTTCTAATTTTACAACTTCTCAAGTAGATTTAATTGCGAGCAAATTAAAAGTTGAAGTGAATCAAATCGAGTTTTCCTTAACGCAGCATGCAGCCATGCACAATGGAAGTCTAGATCAAATGATGCTTAAAGATATTCAACCGATGAGTTGGAGTCCGCTTGGAAGTGTTTTTAAACAAGATAATGAAGCAACTCAACGTATAAAACCACTTTTAAAAGATTTGGCTGAGAAATATGATATTTCTGAAGATGGAATTTTATTAAGTTGGATTTTAAAACATCCTTCTCGAGTTTCGCCTGTAATCGGAACAACGAATAAAGACAGAATCTTAAACGCCAATAAAGCCTTACAAATTGATTTAGAACTAGAAGATTGGTTTAGTCTTCTGGTTGCCAGCCAAGGGCATAAAGTACCATAAAAATCAACTATGGATATCATTATTCACCTTTTGATTGCTTTCTTAATTGGGCTTTTAGGCTATTTAATCAAGTACAAGAAAATGTATCAATTGATTGCTGGATTAAATGATTACCACCCTGTAAAAAATGATTTTAGCGATAAATATAACATACAGAAAGTCGGAAATGTGATGGGCAATGCGTGTTTTCTGTACGTCCTTGCTTGTATTCTTTCACTCGTATTAAATATAGATGATATTTGGATTCATCTTATAGCAACAGCTTCCATATTCATTTATATTGGAATTAACTATGGAAGTTTTAAGAAATAATCTAACGTAAACTACCTTCAGGAAATTGAACTTTAGAAGGTGCAGCATTTAATTTATTTAAAGCTAATTTTAAAATTGCAGTTCTTCTAACTGTCGTGTCTCTCGGCATAACTGGATACGAGATTACTGCTTCCATCCAAGCGCGTTCATTTACCCTAAAATAAACAGCAGGTTCCCATCGCGGACTACTTACGTATTTTGGATAACGCGTTTTAAAATCTTCAATGGCAGCCTCTAACAATGTTTTTTCGATAAATTCCATGTCGCTGGTAAAAGCCACTTGTAATGCAGTTTCATTCCAGATAAAAGGTGTTTGAGGTCCAGAGTAGTTGATAATTTCCTCTCTTAAAATTAAACTATTCGGAAAACGCACGACCCTTCCACTCGAACGGTCGTTACCCAAATAATCACCATTACATTCCAAAATTGAAGTGTCTAAATAGCCGATTTCAACCACATCTCCTCTAAAATTCTTGATTTGAATTCTATCGCCAACCAAATACGACCTTCTGAAGATTAAATAAACCCAAGCAATGAAGGAAGTAATCGGTTGTTGCAAAGCAAAACCCAAAACCAAGGTAATCAAACCGAAGGAAACCGCTGCAGCTAACAAGTTTTGGAACATAAATGAAGCCGCAATAATTAAACTAAATACAATCGATAAAAACCGAACAATGCGATTTAAATTATATTTATCCCCTTCTAAATAGTTCTGTTTATTGACAATGCGCGTTATAACTTTTCCAATTAAAAATATCAGAGAAATAAAGAACAGCGCAATCATTAAGTTCTTCACAAATGGAATAAATCTTTCTAAAGACTCAAAATGCTCCCAATGATCAAACACAGGAAGGTCTAAAATATAATTTATCACCAACAGCACGATTGCCGTAATCGAGTAAATTATAATCCACCGCTTGTTATTTGCATCCTCCATTTTCGATCTATTCTTTTTTTAAAAGTAGAACTAAAGCTTTCTACCCAAATCAAGTGATTTTTAGTACTTAATATAAAACTCAAATTTAGTTTTAATAAAGACTTTATAAAAATATTGAATCATTATATTTGTTCTAACTTAAATTAATAAGATTTATTTATTCTTAAAAAATTAAGTTAAACCATTTTAAAACTGGTTTCAACCTCTATCTAATGCAAAATTAAACTCAATAATTATGATTAAAAAAGTATTTTTCACGCTCGCTTTATTTTTCTCTTTTATTTTAGTTCAAGCACAACAAGATTATATGGACAAAATAGCCGAAGAGGTTTGTGAATGTATTTCTGGTAAGCACAATGACAA
>CAZKJO010000046.1:5680-15782 GCA_964553105.1 uncultured Weeksellaceae bacterium
TGGACAAAATAGCCGAAGAGGTTTGTGAATGTATTTCTGGTAAGCACAATGACAATACCGAACTCTTTAAAATGGAATTAGGCGTTTGCGTAATTCAAGCTACTAAAAATTATCATACTGAACTTAAAAGGGATTATGGTGTTGATGCATCCAATCTATATGGTCCCGAAGGCGAAAAATTGGGAGAAATCATTGGGGTTCGTTTAATAAATTTCTGTCCTGAAACTTTATTAGCCATTGGTAAAATGGTTGAAGAAGGAGAGACTTACGAGGAGACTTTTAATTTAGTTGGAACGATTGAAAAGGTGCACGAAGGACAGTTTATTGTGTTTGATGTGAGAAATGAAAACAATAGAATCGAAAAACTTTATTGGCTTCTATATATTGATTCTGAGTTTGATATGGTAAATAATTACAAAGATTTAGTAGGCAAAAAAGTTAAAGTGAATGTTTATTTAAATGAACTTTTTGATGCACGCATTTTAGAATACAGAATGTGTAACATCATTAATACTTTAGAAGTTTTAGAGTAATTGCTAAATTTTTAGAACTACCTTTGTCGCTCACAAAAGCCTATGTCGCATCTACAAATTATCTTCGAAAACAAGGATTATATCGTTGTCAATAAACAAGCTGGACTGATAAGCGAGAAAAGTCCTTACGAAGATGAAACCGTAGAAAATCAAGTTTTAAATCATCTTTCTACCTCAAGATCCCAACCTTACCTCGGTATTATTCATCGACTAGATCGGGTGACCAGCGGTGTATTGATGATGGCAAAAAAGAAAAGCATTTTGGTTAAGTACAATGAGCTTTTTAGTCAACGAAAAGTTCAGAAAACTTATTTGGCGATTGTTAAAAACAAACCACCACAAGATTCAGGAATTCTAAAGAATTTCTTGGTTAAGAATCAAAAAGAAAAGCGTGCTGAGATTATTGAAAATTCTACTAAAAACAGCTTAAACTGCTCATTATCTTATCGTTTATTAGACCAAAACCAGAAAGGTTATTTATTAGAAATCAAACCTAAAACAGGTCGTTTTCATCAGATACGAGCTCAATTATCGCACATTCTGTCGCCCATTATTGGTGATGAAAAGTATGGGTCAGAGCAAACTTATCAACCACTTTCGATTTGTTTACATGCTTGGAAATTAAAAGTTCCAGTTCTAGGAAGTTCAGATTTCGAAACTTTTGTAGCCCCACTACCCGATAATGTCTTTTGGAAGAATCTTCAAATAGATTAATTTAGCAAGACACAAAATCATTTGAATATATGAGTGAATACACGGCTCAAGAAGAAAAATGGAACATCTTAACCCACGGCTTTGGTGTGGTTTTGAGCATCATTGCTTTAGTTTTAATGCTGATTAAAAGCTTTCAAGCCAATGAGAGTTTAAGCATAATTAGCTCCTTATTCTTTGGAATAAGCTTAATCTTACTTTACTCAGCTTCAACCTTATATCACAGCGCCACCAATCCCGTAAGCAGGATTAGACTCAAAATATTTGATCACGCTGCTATTTTCCTACTCATTGCCGGAACTTATACGCCCTATTGCCTCATCACATTAAAAGGCGACACAGGTTGGTTAATCTTCGGTGTTGTATGGAGTATTGCCATTTTAGGCGTAATTTTCAAGTTATTCTATACCGGAAAATATGAACGCCTTTCCACGATTATGTATCTAGGAATGGGCTGGGTGATAGTTTTTGCAGCGAAACCATTAATGGATAATTTACCAAGTCTCGGTTTATATTGGCTCGTTGCAGGAGGTTTATCCTACACGATCGGCGCCATATTATACAGCATTAAGAGCATTCCCTATAATCACGCGATATTCCACGTGTTTGTATTAATCGGCAGCTTCTCTCATTTTTATTCTATTTATAATTATGTGCTGTGATCTAGGAGTTTAAAATTTAAACTCTTAATTAACTTCATTCTTTAAACTTAATTACATAAAAAAACACCAGGATTATTCATTCTGGTGTTAAATATTTTATTGAGCGAATGGCTTACAACTCGTAAACTCTTACTTTTCGTTTCTTAAAATAAGTATTGTTTAATTTATTGATAAGCTGATTCGCTTTTTTACGTGGAACGGCCACAAAAGCACAATCTTGCTTCAACTCGATTAATCCTAACTCTTTTTTACTCAAGCCACCTTTCTTCATAAAAACTCCGGCTATGTCTCCTTTAGAAATCTTATCCTGACGACCACCAGAAATTAATAAAGTCTTAAAGAAAGGTCTAGCTACACCCGCAACTTTCAATTCTTCAATAGGGTCGGCATTGGGAATAAAATCAGGTAATTTTCTTCCGATATGTTTTAAAATATAAGCCGTTCCCTTCTCAGAAACACGTGCTGTACGTCCATTTCTGTGCGTAAACTCTTCATAAGAATAAGGCAACTCATAGTGAATAATAAAATCCAACTCAGGAATATCTAAACCACGTGCTGCCAAGTCGGTAGCTACCAATAACTGACTACTTCCATTTCTGAATTTAATCAAAGAACGCTCACGGTCTTTTTGCTCCATTCCACCATAAAAACAAACATGCTCGATTTTATTAGCTTCTAAAAATTCGCTTACCGAATCCACGCTTGCTTTTAAGTTACAGAACAAAATCCCATTCTGATTTCCAACATGAGTCAATAAATCTAACACTTTTTCCAACTTTTCTGATGGTTCAGTTTCCACCGCCACCAATTGTAAGTTTTCATTTAATTTATCCTTCAAATAATTTAAAATCGTTGGTCTGCTAAAGTTAACAAAGGCTGGAACCTCAACACTTTCTGTCGCCGATGTAAGAATTTTCTTCCTTAAATTTGGTAAATGCGTAAAAATTCTGCTCAATTCATCCTCGAAACCAACTTCCAAGATTTTATCGTACTCATCTAAAACCAAAAAGTTAATCGCCGATGTATCGATACGATTATCGGTAAAGTGATCCAAAATACGTCCTGGCGTACCAATCAAAACCGTAGGCTCATGTTTTAATTCAATTTTATCCTTAGACTTGGCGCGACCACCATATACGGCGTTCACCTTAAGCCCAGAACCCATTTGTCTAAAAACTTGTTCGATCTGAATCGCTAACTCACGCGACGGCACTACAATCAAAGCCTGAATTCCTTCTTTTTCTTCCTCGATTGCGTTTAACAAAGGAAGTAAGAAAGCTAAAGTTTTACCTGTTCCGGTGGGAGACAGAACGATGGTATTTTCTGTTTTTTCAATGACTGCAATGGCGTTTTCTTGCATGCTGTTTAACGCCTCAATATTTAATTTTTCTAGTATTTCTTGTTGCGTTTTAACGAAATTGGCCATTTGGTTTTCTTTTTTTCTTTGTATTAATTTTTTCAGGTTTCTCTTTTTCTTTTACATTCTGCGCCCAATAATTCGTCAGGACTTTGTCCATTAACTCTTCCTTAGTTAGATGATGGAAAATCGTTTTCACTTCTTCCCTTACATCCTCTGGAATCTGACGATTGGGTTTAGTTTTGAACAATTTCCTTGCCCAAACTATTGCATTATTCTTTTCTATTTCTTGCACATCTGCCTTGGCAACTTTCTTAAATTTAATCTCAAGAACTTGCTCAAAGTCTTTTATCTGCTCCACTTCTTCTTTCTGTAGAATCGTCATCGAAAGACCTTTCTCTCCTGCTCTACCCGTTCTACCACTACGGTGAGTATAAGCATCATACGTATCTGGTAAATGATAATTTACCACATAAGCCAATTCTTTGACATCGATTCCTCTCGCAACTAAATCTGTAGCAACCAAAATATCAATATATCCATTTCTGAATTGCTCCATGATTCTATCACGAATTCCCTGCGTTAAACTACCATGTAGCGCCCCCGAAGAAATCTTGCGAATCGCTAAATTCTTAGCTAATTTATTTACTGCAGCTTTGGTCTTACAAAATATAATTCCACGACCGCCTTTTTGTGAATTTAAGAAATATAATAAAACATCTAATTTCTCAATCGGATCCACCACCATATACTGATGCTCGATATCGTTGTGGCCAAGATTCTCCATCTCTGAAGCTACAGAAATCACATCCTTAGACATATAATTATGTACAATATTCTTCAATCCGCCTGGCATGGTAGCACTGAATAATAAAGTACGACGTTTTTTAGGTAAGACTTTTAAAATCGGCATTAAATCCTCTTTCAAAGCTTGAAACATCTCATCGGCTTCGTCTAACACAAGGTTTTTCAAGCCCGAAACATCTAATGCTTGTTTTTCGATTAAATCTAAAACTCTACCTGGCGTTGCCACCACAATATGACTACGAGTTTTTAAAGATTCAATTTGTGATTTAAGTGAACTTCCTCCAGAAAGCAACACCAACTGAACTTCTGGCGAGTGCTTAGCAAATGAAGTTAAATTCGCGAAAATCTGTTGCGCCAACTCACGGGTTGGAGCTAAAACCAATGTTTGAACTTGGTCGTCCTCAACATCTACTTGTTGTAATAAAGGCAAGCCAAAAGCGGCTGTCTTACCCGTTCCAGTTTTAGCGAGGGCTACTAAATCTTCGTTTTGATTTAAAATCAAAGGGATAATCTGTTGCTGAATATCTGTGGCTACAGAGAAGTTGAGATCTTGTAAAGCTTGCTGAATCTGTGGATTAAATCCGATATCGGATAAGGTTTGCGACATAAAATATTTTCTGCAAAGATAGAAACTGTTTTGTGGTTTGGACTCATATCTGCTTACGATTCATTAAATTAGTTGAATTTAAGTGTTTTAATTTCAATTTTTAAGCAGTTAAAATTTGATTTTACTAAGGTTAATTCCTTTTTAAATACCTTTGCAACTTCATACGAAGCAAAAAATTCAACCCACCCATGGCGAAACATACATTCAAGCTTAGCGAAAACAACGAATTCATCACTTTAGATAAACTATTGAAAATCATAAGATTAGTTGGATCTGGTGGAGAAGCTCATCTCGTAATTTCAGAAGGTATGGTTAACGTTAACGGCGAAGTAGAATTACAGAAAAGAAAGAAAATGCGCGCCGGTGACATCGCTGAGTTCAATGGTGAAACAATTGAAGTTGAAGCATGAGCGGCACTTTAAGATCAAATATTTCTATCGGTATTAAAGTAGCCATTGTTCTGAAACAAGATCAACGTAGTGGCAAGCTCACCGAAGGTGTGGTGAAAGATATTTTAACCAACTCTCCTAAACATCCACATGGTATTAAGGTTCGATTAGAGGACGGACAAGTCGGCCGTGTAAAAAAGCTACTTTGATTCAGGGTTTTTAAGACTTAATAAAAATTAATTCCAACCGAAAAATTTAACTAAAAATATAGTTTTATATTTTTTCAAATAGTCGAAATTGCGCTCACTTTTTTGAGTGAAATTACTCATTGAGATTTAAACTTAAATCATTAATTATGAGTGAGCATGACCAACACGAGCTTAATCAATTTGAAGCATTAATTCAAGGTCTTTTAGACCAAAAATATGCTTATGTAGACGACTTTTTACCTGCAGAAATTATTCAAGGTTTAGTCGATAACTTATCCAATTTGTGTACATCTGATGCAATGAAATGGGCAGGCATCGGAAACAAGATGGTTTTGAAATATGATAAACTGGTTAGAAACGACCGTGTTCATTGGATTGAAGATGATACCACCGATCCATTTGAAAAGGCTTACATGGATAAAATCAATCGTTTTATTCAGTATTTAAATTCAACCTGTTACACTTCTATCAAGACCTACGAGAGTCATTATGCCAATTATGAGGTGGGAAGTTTTTATAAAAAGCATATCGATCAATTTAAAACAGAAAAAGGTCGAAAATTCTCTATCATCCTCTACCTCAACCAAGATTGGAGGGAAGAAGATGGCGGAAAAATCGGACTTTATCCTAAAGGAGCAGATCCGGTTTATATCTTACCAACAGCGGGCAGGATTGTTTTCTTTAGAAGTGACGAATTAGAGCACGAGGTTTTTCCTTCTCATACAAGAGAAAGAAATAGCATCGCGGGTTGGATGAAAAACTAAACTATTTATTTTTTCTAAACTCGTCTTTAAAGAGAATTTGATAAACTAAATAAAAGCCTATCAGGGCCGCTATCACAAACAGGATAAACGCGAACGCCGGATATCCTCCGATATTCCATGAACTCGGAACACGAACCAACATAGCGGCACCAATGATTAAAGCAGCGACAATTAATCCTGCCGTAATTCGATTGGCAACCTTTTGAAACGCATCTGTAAAACGCTCTTCATCAATAGCGTCTACTTCTATTCTTAGCTTGTTTTCAGCTAAATTCTCCGTAAACTTATTGACTCTAAAGGGTAAATTCTCGGTGAGCTCTTTCATTTCCAAGAAAAGCTCCATCATATTTCCAGGCTTCAAATCATCATGCATGCGTTGCTGCATCAACTCCTGAACATAATTTTTCACTGTATTGTGCATATCATATTCAGGCGACAAGAAAGCCACAATTTGATCCATGTTGAGCAATATCTTTCCTAAAATATTTAATTCCACAGGAATATGAATTCCTTGTTTAGCAGCTAATTGATTGATCTCAATCAGAATTCTTCCAGTTTTTAAATCTTTAGCTTTTTGATTTTCACTTTCTTGAATTTTTCGTTCAATGCTTTTTCTGAAAAGCGCTTCATCAACCTTGTTTTTGTCGTACTCACTAATGCTCAACAAGACCTCGTTTACTCGCTGGCTATCATAATTACTCAAAGCAATCATCAACTTCAAGATATTCTCTTGCATCTTATTGCTGAACTTGGCTACCATTCCCAAGTCCATTAAAGCCACCTTATTTTCAGGGGTTAAATAAACATTCCCCGGATGCGGATCAGCGTGAGCAAAACCATCAATAATGATTTGTTTTAAATATCCTTTCACCAAATCATCCACCAAAGGGTCTAGATCCATTTCTATTCTCTTTAAAGGAGAAACTTGGGTAATTTTATTTCCTTGAACAAATTCCATGGTCAATACCCGCGAAGAACAATAATCTGTAATAGGCGATGGAATAAATAAATGCTTAAATTCTTTTAAATTCTCTTTTAAAACACTCAGGTTTTGAGCTTCTAGTGAATAATCTAATTCTTTTAATAAAACATATCTTAATTCCTCAATTACACTATGAACCGCATAATCACGCGCTGTTTCACTATAAGTTTCAGCTTTTTGAGATAAATCCATCAAAGTATCTAAATCTTCAATGAAACGTTTTCTGATATTAGGACGTTGAATCTTAACCGCAACCACTTTCCCCGAATGCATCACCGCCTTATGCACCTGACCAATAGAAGCACTCGCAATAGGTTTTTCATCAAAGGAAGCAAAGGCTTTAGAAATCCTTAAACCAATTTCTTCTTTAAAAATCTCTTCCACCACCTCATACTCCACCTCATCTACATCATCTTGCAAAGTAGCAAGCGCTTTCATAAAATGTGGTGGTAATAAATCTGGACGTGTAGACAATAACTGACCTAACTTAACATAAGTAGGCCCCATTGCTTTTAAATCCTCTACCAATTCCTCTGGGCTATCCTCATAATCTTCTATACTCTTTTCTTCATCAGAAATAACCGCGTCCTCGTCTGGCATAGCAAAAACATCGCTATTCCAGTATTTAGCCATAAACTTAAAAAAGCGAATATATTTTTCGTACTGTTCAGGGATAAGATTCATAATCGTAAATTTTGGGAGTTCACTGCAAAAAGCGGACTATTCTTAAATTTAAATTAAAAAACCTCTTAATACAAACTTAAAAAATCAATACAGACACATTTGTTTTGCATTTTTTAATGCTAAATGCGCTTAAGTGTAGTACCTTTGCGTTATTATTACACAAAGTCCCACTAAGATTCTTTTAGCTTGGGAAACAAATTTTAACCCATGCAATTTAAAGAATTACAAATCATTGAGCCTATCTTAAAGGCTTTAAAAGAAGAGAATTATACAAACCCAACATCTATTCAAGAGCAAGCTATTCCACCTTTATTAGAAGGTAAAGATGTGCTTGGTAGTGCCCAAACCGGAACAGGTAAAACAGCTGCTTTCTCTATACCCATTCTTCAGCATTTATATAATGACCGTCAGAATGGAAAGAATTCAAGAGAAATTAAATCCATCATTATTACACCCACTCGAGAGCTAGCCATTCAAATTGGCGAGAGCATCGGGATATATGGTAAATACACCGGATTGAAGCACACCGTAATTTTTGGTGGTGTTAAACAAGGTAGACAAACCGACGCGCTAGATAGAGGTATCGATATTTTGGTGGCAACACCAGGTCGTTTATTAGATTTAATGAACCAAGGTTTTATTAGTTTAAAACATATTGAATACTTTGTTCTAGACGAAGCAGATAGAATGCTTGATATGGGATTCATTCACGATATCAAGAAAATCATCGCGAAATTGCCTAAGCAAAGACAATCTCTTTTCTTCTCAGCTACTATGCCTGACAATATTGTTGAGCTGTCGAATACAATCTTAAAAAATCCAGTAAAAATTGAAGTGAGTCCTGTTTCTTCTACGGCAGAAACCATTCAACAATATATTTACTACACCAATAAATCCACTAAAAATGATTTATTGCTACACATTTTAAAAGATAATAAGATTGATCAAGTCTTAATATTTTCTAGAACCAAACACGGTGCTGATAAGATTACTAGAATCCTAAAGAAGAAAGGAATCCAAGCTGCAGCTATTCATGGAAACAAAGCTCAAAATGCTCGTCAGAAAGCACTTCAGCAGTTAAAAGATGGCGAAATTAGAGTTTTAGTTGCTACCGATATTGCAGCCAGAGGAATCGATATCGACAAATTAAAATATGTGATTAACTACGACATTCCGAATGTCGCAGAAACTTATGTTCATAGAATTGGACGAAGCGGACGTGCGGGAGACGAAGGAGTTTCGATTTCTATTTGCGAGCCAGAAGAAAATGCATTCGTTAGAGATATCGAGAAATTAATCGGTCAGAAGATTGAAGTGATTAGAGATAATCCATTTCCTCAGACAGATAAGCCAATGACGGCACAAGAGAAAAAGGCTTTTGAAAAAGAAAAAGCTAAAAGGAAACAAGAATTCTTCGCTAATAGAAAGAAATCTTCTTCTAAAAAATCAAATGTGAAATCTAAAGCTAAATCAAGAGCTAGATAAGTTAAATTATCTAACTAGATTTTCCTAAAATATAAAAGCCTCAATTTCTAATATAGAAGTTGAGGCTTTGTGTTTTATGGGAATATCTTAAGGTTTAATTTATTATCTTTATTGTTAAAATTTCATTTTAAATTCACAAACCCTATCCTTTTCATACATGGAACTACCTAAATATCATGAATCATTTATTCCTATTTTAGAAGTATTAAATAAAAAAGGAACTCTATCTAGTCGAGAACTCACAACTTCAGTTAGAGACAATTATTATCAAAACTTACCTAAAAACTTACTCGACAAGAAAACAAGCACTGGCGCTAATATTTTATTAGATCGTATAAATTAAGACAAAAAAATGAATAGATCAATTAAGATTCTATACATTTTTTTTTAAGTTTATTAAAACTTAGTGCTTCTTTTGCATATGCTTTCTTTTGTGCTTTGCCTTTTTGTGCTTTTTATGCCCTTTATGTAATCCGTTGTCAGATTTGGTTTTTACTTGTACACCACCGGGCGTAACTTTAATAGTTTGATATTTTGCTTTATGTTTCTTGTGGTATTTATAAGGCTTTTTACCTTTATAATCCGTTAGATAAACGATTTGTCCTTTACGCAAATCATAGTTTTTAAACCTGATTGGTAATTTTTTGGATTTAACCCATTTCGCATTATCTAAATAGATAAATCTTGCTAGAGGTACATCATAATAAGCATCAATCTCTGGCAGATAATAATATTGAGCCTTTGCACCTTTCGCAGGAGCCCAAGCGGGTGGGTTTCCATTGTTTACTTTCACTGATATTTGTGCCTGAACTTGTGCCATAAACAAAAACAACAAACTAAAGATAAATATTTTTAAAGTTTTCATAATCTAAAATTTAGTGAAACAAAATTTTCTTTTTCTCTGATATAATT